>JAPLJS010000079.1 GCA_026388545.1 Deltaproteobacteria bacterium | reverse complement strand
TACTTCGGTAACTGGGGAATCGCTGCTAAAATCTTGACTGTACTTGGCTATACGCTCTATCTCTTGCAGGTGGGTATACTGTACACATGGAGATGCCTGTCCGAAAATAGAATCTTTTCCCGTTATTTCTTGAGACACGCCGTATCGACCCTCGTATATGTAGCACTAATGATCTATTTTTTAACTAGAGTAATGTCAGCAACGCAGCTTGTCCTGTTCTAAAAGGGCCAGTGACTGAGGAACCATTCCTGCCGTGTTCAACTTTATACCACGCGTGGCTCATCTCAAACCAAGTTGTGTTTTTAAACGCTATTTATGATACATGGTTATTGCGAGCAAAGTTAAGCAATCTCAATATATTAGGTTGCCACGTCGCTTCGCTTCCCGCAATGAGATGATGGCAATTTGGTATCACACCCGATAAAATAGCTCAACAAACGAGGAACAGCGAGAGTGTCCATTGACAGAGAATTGAGGACAACCTTCAATGACGTGGCTAAGATATATGACGAGATTCGGCCCGGATACCCGGAACAACTGATTGAGGATGTTGTCTCGTTATCCGAAATCCCTTCAGGAGGAACTATTCTTGAAATCGGATGCGGGACGGGAAAGGCAACCTTGCCATTTGCCCGGCGCGGGTACACGATGCTCTGCCTGGAGCTGGGGGCAAATCCGGTCCGGCTCGCAGCCGAACATTGTAGGCCCTATCCCGGAGTTCAAGTTCGGAACATTGCGTTCGAGGAGTGGCCTCTTAAGGATAAGGCGTTTGACCTGGCCATTTGCGCAGAAGCGTTTCACTGGATATCTCCCGAAATCAGGCTAGTCAAAACCGCTGCCGCATTGAAGAATGGAGGATCAATAGCATTGTTCTGGAACGGCCATCATGGAGGGAAGTCGAAATTCTTTCAGGCGGCTGAGAAGGTGTATCGGGAGGGAGTGCCGCAGTTGTTGCAGATGAAAAGTACGCCGCCGGAGGAACTGGAAAGGGAAACGGTGGAGGAAATTAAGGGCTCGGATTTGTTTGGAGAAGTAATTGTGAGGCGCTATCCGTGGCGGGAGACGTACAATGAGGAGAGATACGTGAAGCTGCTCAATACCTATTCGCCGATACAGCGTCTGACGGATGAGGCGCGGTGGAAGGTACTGGCGGATATACGGGAGTTGATTAAACAGCACGGCGGGCTCGTGGAGAGCGAGTACGTCAGTCGATTCTACGTCGCGAGAGTAAGAAGGTAATGTATGCTGCCGCCCTTTCACCCTTTTCGATCAGCGGAAGCAAAAGAACAATATCTGAAGTTATACGATATGAGGGCGAAGAAGTGGCCCGTTCCATCGGAATCGAGAATGGGAGATACTTCTTACGGTCAAACGTTTGTGCGCATCAGCGGGCCCGACGGCGCTCCACCGCTGGTATTATTGCACGGAGGCAGCGGCAATTCGCTGCAATGGATACCAAACATAAAAGCTTTATCAGAGTTTTATAAAACCTATGCGGTGGACAATATTTATGACTATGGGCGAAGTGTATACACGCGACCCATCAAAAGCCCGGATGATTTTGTGAACTGGCTTGACGAGTCGTTTAACGCTCTTGCGCTTGGAGACACTATCAATCTTATGGGTCTGTCTTACGGAGGCTGGCTGACAAGCCTGTGCGCGCTCCGCTTTCCAAACCGGCTCAATAAAATTGTCTTATTAGCGCCGGCTTTTACAGTGTTACCCGTGCGGCTGGTGTGGATAATGCGCGCAATTCTCAGTTTCTTGCCCCATCGCTCCTTTGCCAGAAGTTTTATGCACTGGCTGGCAGAGGATTTGGTACACAAAGATGAAGCCGGCCGGATAATAGCAGAAGAAATGGCGGATGATACGTTTATGGCGGTGCGGTGCTTTAAGCCAAGGCGCCTGGTTAATCCGACGGTTCTGAATGATAACGAATTACAGGGCATCACCGTGCCTGCACTTTATTTAGTCGGTGAGAACGAAAAGCTCTATTCCGCCCAAAAAGCCATACAACGCCTCAACAGAGTGGCGCCCCGGATAAAAGCAGAGATTATTCCCAATGCCGGTCACGACTTAACAATTGTGCAGGCGGAGATGGTAAATAGAAAGGTCCTTGATTTTCTGAAACAACCGTGACGTACACAATACGATCGGAAGATAGTCTTTTAAGTGTCGCGTGCGATTCAGGTGAGTTCTCTCTTTTCACCGCACCGCAAGTAAGGTATAAGTCCTTCAAAGATTTCTCATATGCCCGACGAACGAATACACGTTGAATGCTACAGCGGCTACAAGGCCAACGAACGCCCCGTAGCCTTTACCTATCAGGGACGCCGCTGGGAAGCGGAAGAGATTGTTGATCGCTGGTACGAGGGGGGACTGGATCCGACCCGACCGGAAATAGACTATTTCAAGGTAAAAACCACCGATGGCCAGTTCTTTATCCTCCGCTATCTCTCCCTTTTTGACACCTGGTCCATCCGCACTTAACGATCACCGTTTTCGCTCACCTCTCCCATTTCCTGCAGGAGCTGTTCAAGCTCAGCCCGGTTGAAGTGATACTTTGTACGGCAGAATTCGCAGTCCACCTCTGCCTCGCCTTGTGCGGCAATCATGTCGGCGATATCTTTTTTCCCGAGGGATATGAGGACACGCTCGATCCTTTCCCTACTGCACGTGCATTTCAGGACGAGTTCCCTCTTTTCCAGAATATGGTAGGGAATCCCCTCAAAAATAATCTCCAGCATATCTTCAGGAGTCTTACCGGAGCGCAGGTTCTGCGTAACGGGCGGCATGCCCTCAAGACGTGCAACCAGCTTGTCGACTATTTGTTCATCGGACGGGGGAAGGGTTTGAATCAGGAAGCCCCCGGCGGCGCTTATGTCCCCCATGGGTTCAACAAATACCCCCAATCCTACGGCAGAAGGAATCTGCTCCGATTCGGTGAAATAGAAAGCGATATCCTCTGCGATACCCCCGGTACGTATTTGCACAATGCCGTTATACAGTTCCTTTAACCCTGTATCTTTGATCACGGTGAGGAATCCGTTCCTCCCGAGAGCCCCCGGCACATCAAGTTTTCCTTCCTTTAACGGCACATCGACATCAGGGACCCCCACAAACCCACGAACGGCGCCGCTGCTTTCCGCTTCCACGATAATCTTCTTCAGGGGGCCGTCGGCCTCAAACTTGAGGGCCAGACTCTGACCGTCCTTCAACAGGGACGCCATCAGCGCACCCCCGGTCAGCGCGCGCCCTAACGCGGCCGAAGCGGTTGGAGAAGTGCCGTGCAGACGGCAGGCTTCATTGACAAGATCGGTCGTCACACAGGCCAGTCCAAGCACGTTTAATGTATTACTGATTACGCGCACAATATAATTTTTCATCGGCCGTCTCCCTTACGAAGATTCTACAATTTCCAATATCTTATCCACATTGAAGACCCGCTTTTCCCGTCGCGTCATACAGAGCGCCTCCAGGCCGATAAAAGGGTGGCCTTTGTATTCCATATCGCCGACGGAAAGGGGTCTGATGAGGCGGCGGGTCTTTTCGTCCTGTGCCTTCAGGTACACAATTTCCAGGGTTTGTTTATTCCTGATTGCGTCCTCGATGATCTGAATTTTATCTTCCCGTGGCAACTGCCGGGCGGCAATGTCGTACTGGCACTTTGTCAGGAATTTCACCACCTGCCAGTCCATGAGAACGTGATTTTTCCGTATCGGTTTCATCAGGACGATGCCTTCCAGAGTAGTGCAGCGGGAAAGCGCCACATACATCTGGCCGTGGGCGAAGGTGCCTTTCCCCACATCAATGATGGCCCTTTCAAAGGTCTTTCCCTGGCTTTTATGGATCGTAACGGCAAAGGCAAGCCTTACGGGATACTGGGTAAATGAACCGACCACTTCGGAAGAAAGCTCCCCGTTTTTGAGAAAAAACCGAAAGATCTCCCATGTGTAGGGAGTAATTTCCATTTTTTTACCGTTATCCAGTCGTGTGATGAGGATATCCTGTTTCTCTTCGTCCTTTTTCATGCCGATCATCCTTCCAATCGTTCCGTTCACCCATCTTCCGGATGAATCGTTATTGAGAAGCATGATCTGTGCGCCCTTCTTGAGTTTGAGATCTAAAGCCGTCGGCAGGTATTCCTTGCTGAAATCACCTTCAATGATGCCGCGGACCGTCCATGTCTTGCCGGGTAATTGAGCAAGCTGCTCATCATTGAGACGATCGGCCAAATCATTTGTGGTGGTGAGATAAATGTAAAAAGCGTCGGGCGGGGCGGTGAAGTTGGGATCGAAACGCTGATTGAGCAGGACCAGATCATTATCGGTCACGGTGCGGTTGCGGATGGCATTGAGCAGGCGGATAAAATCGTCGTCCTTCTGACGGTAGATCTTTTCCAGTTCGATGAATTCCCAATCCAAATCTTCAAAGACTTTTGCGCTGAAAAAATAAGGGGTTGCGTAATGCTCCCGGAAAATTTCCCTTTCATGACCCGTCACGACCGGCGGAAGCTGGTAGAGATCGCCAATGAAGATCATCTGAACACCGCCAAAAGGAAATTTTTCTTCAGGACCGTTGAGGCGCAGGAATTTATCGACGCAATCAAGGAGGTCAGCCCGTACCATGGAGACCTCATCGATGACAATAGTCTTCAGCTTTCTATAAATATTCTTTTTTTCATCACGAAATCTTTTACGGATGGCCCCCAGGGTCACATCGGGCTTGAAACCGAAAAAGGAGTGAATGGTCTGCCCGCCGACATTGATTGCGGCCACGCCGGTAGGGGCAAGGACAACGGCCTTCTTTCCCGTGTGTTCCTTGAAGTAGTTGAGCAGGGTCGATTTCCCCGTACCCGCCCTGCCGGTGATAAAGACGTTCCGGTTCGTTTCTTCCATCAACTCAAGGGCCTTCCGAAACTGGGGGTTGAAATCGATGGCTGCCGGGTTTTGAATTTTTCCTGTCATAGTACGCTATTCCTCTTTTGATAGTATCCTGTAATTCCTCTTCTTTGCAAGAGGATATTCAGGAGTCTCTGCGGTACTTTGTAGCTGCTTCTGATGGGCTATTTCTGAGACCCAGGCAGGACAGTCATTATGTCGTCATCCGTACAAAATTCCTTATCATACGTACTATGTATTTTGTGATAATAAATACAAATCACCGAATTCTTTAATAATAATTTGACAACAACTATTAATATCTTTATAAATTACTATTATTTTTCATAGATTTGTTTTCACGTAACCAGGAAAAGCGTATTACGTATATTAATTGTTAGCCTCTGGAATAAGACAGAAGAATATGGTAGAATCACATTTATATGAATAATCACGAAATTGCGAAACAGATGGCAGATCGTACCGCCAAAGCAGTCGCTCACTACTGGCAAACAAGGGCTGTCCAGTGGAAGAAACAAGAAGCAGGTGGCAAAGCCGACCAAGGTCTGCGTAGTGCCGTTACTGGCGGTGCTCAGATGGATGGATTTATCGACCTCTTTACATCGCTTGTCGCTGAGGCAGGAATTCCCCGCCAATACGTGTTCAGAAAGAAAGCTGTTGCGCTACCTGGTTTTTTCCGACCCACCAAGGAATGGGACCTTCTTATTGTCCGTGATCGGACATTGGTCGCCGCTATTGAAACCAAATCACAGGTTGGTCCATCTTTTGGCAACAACTTCAACAACAGGACAGAAGAGGCGATGGGAAGCGCTCTTGACCTTTGGACGGCATTCCGTGAGCGAGCATACTTGGAAAGCCCCCAACCTTTTCTGGGCTATTTCTTCATGTTGGAGGACTGTGATGCATCCAACCGTCCTGTCAGTGTCCAGGAGCATCACTTCAAGGTGTTTCCCGAATTCGTTGGCGCATCATACATGCGTCGGTATGAACTGTTCTGCCGAAAACTGGTTCTGGAACGTCATTACACCGCCTCCGCCTTCCTCACTTCGACTAGCCAAGACGGCTTGAATGGGGAATTCAAAACCCCTGCGGATGATCTTTCAATCGAACGTTTCGCAAGAATCCTCATCGCCCATGTGGCGACCTTTGCGTGAGACAATGCAGTCAACTCTCCACAGACTAATCAACGGTGATGCAAGGGAATTGTCTTTTCTGAAGCCTGAGTCGGTTCACCTTGTTGTTACATCTCCTCCGTATTGGAACCTCAAGCGTTACAATGAAAACCCGGATCAGCTCGGCCACGTTCAGGACTATGAAACATTTCTCTCGGAGTTGGAGAAGGTCTGGCGACACATTTTCCGCGTACTCGTTCCTGGCGGGCGCATGGTTTGTGTCGTAGGGGACGTTTGTGTTGCGCGGCGTAATTTTGGTCGGCATCTTGTGTTTCCGCTTCATGCAGATATTTCTGTCATCTGTCGTCGAATTGGCTTTGACAACCTGAATCCCATCATCTGGCATAAGATCGCAAATGCCTCGTATGAAGTTACAAATGGCTCCAAGTTTCTCGGCAAACCATACGAACCTAACGCCATCATTAAGAACGATATGGAATTCATCCTCATGCAGAGGAAACCTGGCGGGTATAGAAAACCGACGGAGGCACAGCGAAGGGCAAGCAAATTAACCAAAGAGGAGTTTGCCCGCTGGTTCCAACAAATATGGAACATAACGGGGGCTTCAACAAAACACCACCCGGCGCCGTTTCCTTTGGAACTGGCAACACGATTGGTACGCATGTTTTCATTCGTCGGAGATACTGTGCTTGATCCATTTTGTGGTACAGGCACGACAATGATTGCGGCCTTAAGGACAAGCCGTAACAGTATTGGGATTGAGATTGATCCTGAATATTGCAGGATGACGGCACGATACCTGAAAGTCGAAAGCTCGGATCTCTTCTCAAAAATCAATCTCCAATTTGAGAAAATCAGCGCAGAGCAAGAGTATTCCGTCATGGAAGATCAGGCTCTGTATGAAGTAAGACCGGCAAAGAAGAAGTTGGATTAGGTCAAGAAGGCACTGCAAGGTGCGTGGACACTTCTGAGCTTCCAACCTGCCAGTAATTGGCGGCACTAAAGTGCATAGGAGATTACTACTAATGGTGGCAAAAACAGCATTGATGGATACCGTGTTTTACGATGAAACTCCCGCTGATGAAGGGGAAGAATGCGAAATCAGAATAAACGGAAATGTAATTGTACTATCCTATAAAGATGATAATGGAGTGGTTATTTACGAAGGAAAGGATAAAGGACATGGTCATTTTGTATTGAAATGTCCAGAAAGGCAAGCACGAGCTACTTTGCATCGAATTCCAAATAGCAAATTCTTAGAAGGTTACTGGATAGAGGAAGGCGAGAGAGGTTTTTGGAGAATCACTTTACCGTGAGCTGGCAATGACGTGACAGTTAGTGCCACGCAATTCCGCAAAGCTTTGCGAAGTTGAATCCTTTCCATAATAGACGGTTTATCAATGAAAGTCATGCCTGCTACTGACAGAATCGATGGCACTACAAAGAGATCGAAGAAATGGAAGCTCGTCGAACAGATCGTGGCTATCGTCTTTCAGGCTCCCGATGTACGGGTTCAGAAAAATGTGCGACTCCCTGCGCTTAGGCGACGTGGAGGTAGAGGTGGCATGCGCGAAATCGACGTGCTGATCACCGGCAGCCTTGCCGGGCAGCCAATCCATCTGGCGGTCGAATGCAAACATCATAACAGGAGAACTGATTCGCCACAGATCGACACTTTTGTTGGCAAGCTAATGGATGTCGGTCTCCCAACCCAAACGAGTATCTTCGTATCAACTGCCGGATTCACTCAACCGGCAGTTGAACGAGCTCAAGAAGTCGGAATGAGAACTCTTGTCTTGGCAGGGGCCGAGTTTTCAGAGGCCAAGGATCTCATTTTTGATGCAATTCAGTCACACGTTTTTATGGCCTGTGCGTTAAAAGAACTCACCTTTAACACCGATGAGATGATTGAGGGCGGCTCATTCCAGCACATGCAGTACTACGACATAGATGGAAATTATAAGGGGTCTATCGCCGATCTACTTTGGGCGGCTTGGCTTAGGGGAACTCCTCCTCTGATTTGCGGAAGTCACGTCTACCGCATGGAAATACCCGATGACTGGAAGTATCTGGCGGACGGTCGTAAGAACTCCATAAACAACATTCAGGTTAAATACGAAGTTTCAGCCTTGACTTTTCAGCTAAAAGGGGAGGGGAGGGCATATCAGTTAGTTGACGCGCTCACGAGAGCTACAGAGCGCCGAACTTTGCGCGTGAAGTTTCCTGCGGGGCTCTTCGATGCAGCTCCGAATGTCTTCAAAACGGAAGAAGCCTTGCGTGGGTTCCTCTCCGCTCCTGCCCGTGCTTCGGTCACTATTGGGCGTATAAGACTACCAAAGCTGATCATGAACCAGGGGGTACTTTGGCCAGTGCCCTCCACGGTAATCGAGCAACTCATGCGACTACAACCTGATGACGGTCAGAAGGAGTTCTTGCAGTTTACTATGAGTGCGTTCAACAACTTCTGGGACTTCGACGAAGTATACGCTCAGGTTGTGAGGAAATTGCAGACCGGCCTGAGTATCAGTATGAAGGTGCAGCCAATGTAGAACGAGTTCTAATAGAGGGATCTATCGGCTTGACTGACGGAGTTTCTTTATAAGTTAGAAATATGTCGTCTATATATACTGAGGTAAAAATGTAATGTTGGAAAAAGATTACAAAATATTATGAGCAAGTATCCAGAATTGATAGAAGACAGGCTGGAGTTTTCGAGCCGAACAAGTTAGGCGGCTGACTTTTGATGTTGAGCCTGTAGGAAAAGGGGTAAAACCTGTTATTTTTGCATTTCCTAGGTTTATAAGTATCTAATTTAATTAAGCGGAATTTTTCACAAAATGGTCAAATCAGACTTTTCCTGCAGACTCGTTATATATCAATAGCTAAAGGAGGTTACAATGGGAACATTGTTTAAACAACCGGAAAGAAATCATCGAGTTATCAAATTATTAGATATTGAAGACTTTCTTGAAAATGCCATAAAGGTTTCGAAAGAAAAAAAAGTGTCAGTATCCGATGTAATAGAAGCAAAAAAAGTTCTCGAATTACAACGCAAAAATGATCTTTATGTAGAGAATGGTGACACACATGATGAACAAATGTCTGGAATTGGAGAGCTTCTCAAAGAATTAATTCAAGCAATCGAATCTATCAATGAAGCTGACTGAAATATAACAATTCTCTTGTGCGGACCGTCTTCTGCTGAGCGCTAAGTATCCTCGCTGACGTTCGGCGGCTCCACAGCTCAGGCGTTATACAAAAAGAGGTAACGCTACATGATCAACGATGTTTTCTATACGAGGTACAATCACCCGTTGTTCTACGGTGGGAATATCCCTCCTCAAGTTCAGATTTTATTCACGCAGGCTGGTCATATTATCTTTGAGGATATCTGTAAGGGTTACAAAATCCCAATCGATATTTTCACAAAATCTCACAAAAAACTTGCTAGAGAAATAGGATTAGTGTCGTTGGGGCCAGGAAGCACCGACGATGAGATCTGTGGGCTCCTGATTTTTGAACGCTATAATCTTTGGAACGATCGCCATGGAGAGGGTGACTATTTTATTAAGCTCAGGATCAGCCTTATAGAACTCATCTTCCGTGAACTTGAATCTTTTGCAGAGTCGATGCAAACCCAGAAGAAAGGGCTTTTTTCTCCCACAAACATCGCCGCATATACTTCTCTATCAGCGGCGTTATCATCTGCCATCTCCGAGCTCAATTCCAGATTCCGCACCTGTGGTTTTCCACTACATTACCACAACGGTTATATTCAATTTTCCAACGATCAAGTGATAGCGCAGGAAATTGAGGAGCCATTTTGGGCACTCCTGAAAGATCAAAAATGGAAGAACGTTGATATTGACATGAAAGAAGCCATCCACAGGCGAGACATCAAAGGTAGGGATGCTGCCTTATATGCCTTTAAAGCTCTTGAAAGCACTATTAAAATCATTTCTGATGAGAAGGGGTTTACATCTGGAAAGGAAAAAGGAGCTGCCAGCTACATAGACAACTTAGTAAGCAAGTCGAACGGGCGATTCATAGACGTCTGGGAGGCTAATTTGCTGAAGATGTTATTTTCAGAGCTTAGAAATCCCCATGGGCATGGCCCTGGTGCAGAAGAAATGCCACAGCTAACTCAGGAGCAAGAGACTTTTGTCATAGAGTCTGCTATGACTTGGGTTAAGTCCCTTATCACTCGAAAATAATTTTGTATAACAACAGGATTGACCAGTCAAGCTGGTCATCCTGAAAACCGTATCTCTGGTTCTTGGAAGCGGCAGCGCTCGATGTTTAGCGCACATTGGCGTTATTCATTGGCTTGAAGAAAATGATTACAAGATACGCTCAATAGCCGGTTGCTCAATTGGTGCGCTCATAGGGGGGGTTATATGCAACCGGAAAACTCTATGAATATGTATGAAATCGGGAACAACAGCCACCAATTACCAGACATTTTGCGTTAACCCATAAAATAGAGGAAAATTAATGGCAAAAAAGAATCAATCAATTCTCGACATGCTGGCTCTGTTTCCGTGGTGGGTTAGTGTAGCGTTATCTGGCATTTCATATCTGATTCTCAAATACTTCATACCCTCAATAGAAATTCAGCAAAAGGGGCCAGCAGACATAACATATATGCTGTTCAAAGGGCTGGCTACTGCCGCGCCCTCGCTTGCTCCGATAATTGCACTAATTTTGTTAATTCCTACTCCCATTTCGGTAATTAATTATTGGCGGAAGCGTAAACTTTTAGATAAGCAGGAATCCATTGATACCGTTCGTAATTTAAACTGGAAGGAATTTGAAGAATTAGTGGGGGAAGCTTACCGGCGTCAAGGATATACGGTATATGAAAATACCAGTGCTGGACCTGATGGCGGCATTGATTTGACATTGAAAAAGAATGGCGAACTGATCCTTGTTCAATGTAAGCAATGGCGAAATATCAAGGTCGGTGTTGACAAAGTTCGCGAGTTATACGGCGTTCAGATTTCTCAAAATGCAAATAGGTCAATTTTAATGACTTCTGGTTTCTTTACTCAAGAGGCGAAGAATTTTGCAGCAAACAAACCAATCGATTTGGTCGAAGGCTTTCAACTGTTTGAATTTATCAAGAACGTTCAGCGTGATCGTAAAGCAGCGCCAACTGTTACAAAAACATCTGTTGTCTGTCCAGAATGCGGCAGTGAAATGGTGTTAAGGACTGCACGAAAAGGAGCAAACGTTGGCCAACAATTCTGGGGCTGTTCAAGGTTTCCTGCTTGTCGTGCAATAAAAAATTACACGGCATCGAGCTGACCAGGAATAGCATCTGGCGTTTTTCATTCCAGCGTCTGATTCTCGATCAATGGGGTCGGACAAAGATAAGTAATAGGAATCATAAAGAATATGATTGAAAAACGGCCTATATTGAGCCTTAAACTGCCCATTTTGGCCACAAAATATACACCTAAGATTACGATTGCTTGCAGAAAAAATTAGGTAACCTACCGATCGCTCGTTCCTTGGCCTGTGATCTTTAGTTATGTGAAGGAGAACAAAAAGAATGAGAAATTCGATCAAAACAATTGGCAATCTGATCGACAAAGCAAGCGTATCTATAATCAGTTCCGTTGATGAAGACGGTTTTCCTAATTCAAAAGCGATGCTTCCACCGAGGAAAAGGGAAGGCATAAAGCATATCTTCTTCACGACGAATACATCCTCAATGAGGGTAAGGCAATATCTCAATAACCCGAAAGCTTGCTTGTATTTCTTTGATAAACGATTCTTCAAGGGCGTTATGCTTAGGGGAACTATGGAAGTCCTGCATGATAGCGCATCTAAGGAAATGATCTGGAAGCCTGGTGACGAGATGTATTATCCAAAGGGTATAACTGATCCCGATTACTGCGTACTCAGGTTCACAGCTCAAAACGGAAGGTATTACAGCAATTTTAAATCTGAGAATTTTGAAGTTGGGTAGAGAACCGAGCTATCACATAACCAGCACAGCCAGACTGACGCGGACTGACGCTCGCGCCTCTGATGCGTGATCGTTCGACAACCAGAAAGGGGACAGTGAGACATGATGATCATTGGTATCAACGGAAGCCCGAGAAAGAACTGGAATACGGCGACCCTGCTGACGAAGGCTCTCGAAGGCGCTGCTTCACAAGGGGCTGATACCGAGTTGGTGCACCTGTACGATCTTGCCTTCAAGGGATGCATGAGTTGCTTCGCATGCAAAATCATTGATGGGCCGCACAACGGAAGATGTGCGCTGAAGGATGACCTTAGCCCGATACTCAAAAAGATCGAGGACGAAACCGATGCGATTATCTTGGGAACACCTATATACTTCGGAGCAATGACCGGTGAGATGCGCTCATTCATGGAACGACTTCTGTTTGCCCCCCTCGTATATTCTAAACCGCCCCGGTCTGCATTTCCGCGGAGGATCAGGACGGGAATCATCTACACCATGAACGCGACCGAGGAGATGTGCGCCGAACGCGGTTATGGGGCGATGTTCAGTTCCACTGAGGCATACTTTCGCATGGTCTTCGGTGAGGCTGAAACCTTCTGCTGCTATGATACCTATCAGTTTCCGGACTATTCTAAGGTCGTTATGGAGTATATGGACCCGGCCAAGAAGGCAGTACGACGTAAGGCGGAGTTTCCGGATGACTGCCGGAAAGCGTTCGAGTTCGGTTGCCGGATCGCTTCAAAGGCATAATTACGACCATGCATCCATGCTGTTTTGAACAGACGCATCCATCGGACCGGGGCTAAGCCCCAGCCGCCGATCCGTACGTTAGACGTGATAAAACCAAGGGAGTAATTTTATGCTATTTCAGGCAACACAATTTATGAGAAAGGGTGTTATTCACTGTAAGGCAGCAGTTGAAGAAGTATTCCCGCTTCTGTGTCCGAAAAGAGAAGAAGAATGGATTCCGGGCTGGGAGTGCGAGACAATCTGGTCAAATAGCGGTTACAATGAAGAAGGCGCCATCTTTAGAACCATAAAACCTTACAGTACTGAATTATACTGGACCACTCTTCAATATAATATAAACAGTAGAGTTGTCGATTTTCTGCTCACAGCTCCGCATCTATATATGTTTCGCTTCAAGATTGAGATCCATGTGAACGGCGATGGTCTTCTCACAATAACGTTCACGCAAGTTTTTACTTCGATTTCAGAGGAAGGCAACACCTTTCTCAAGCGCTATGAGAGTGAGGATTTTGGGGGAAGATTGAAAGGTCTCGAGGAGTTTATGAACCGTCACCTTGAGGACAAGAGAAAAAAGAAGCAGATGTAGTGGCGGATGACGATGCGAGGATATAATGGGGTCGGACCAAGATAAGTAATAGATATCATAAAGAATAGGATTAAAAAACTGCCTATATTGAGCCTGAGACTGCCCATTTTGGCCACAAAATATACTCCTAAATACGGCTGCTTGCAGAATAAAAATAGATCACCTACCAACTGATCGCTCGTTCCTTGCGCCGGTGATTTTTTCATTAGCCTTCTTAAAGATTATTGCATATTTTTTTGGTATGATATATTGTAATACCCAGAGGTGTTGCTATGAGTACCATAAAAATAGCTATAACAATTGAAGAATCCCTGCTCCAGAAGCTGGACAGGTTGGTACAGTCAAAAGTATTTCCCAACCGCAGCAAAGCCTTTCAACGAGCCGTAGAAGAAAAAATCGCTCGCCTGGATCGGTCCCGTCTTGCACGAGAATGCGCTAACTTGGATATGAAAGACGAACGATCACTTGCTGAAGAGGGTTTTACACCGGAGATCGACCAATGGCCAAGATATTGAGGGGAGATATTTTCTGGGCGAATTTAGATCCAGCGAAAGGATATGAACAATCCGGTGAACGCCCTGTCTTAATACTCAGTCATGATGTGTTTAATGAGAGGTCCGGCACCGTTATAGCCATGGCGCTGACGAGTCAACCCCAAAAAGCAGGCTTCCCTTTAACCTTCGAACTGTCAAATCCGGAACTCCCCAAAAAGTCCTGGGTTAAAATTAGCCAAATTCGTACTTTTTCAACTTCACGCCTTGGGAAAAGGATTACCACAATATCTCCTGAAGAGATCGATTTAATTATTGAAGGGCTAAACGAAATAATTGGGGGTTAACCAGAGTCTGTATAGCAACGCGGTAAAATTGCGAGCATGAGCCGCATCGTTATGGATAAAAAATCAGAAAAGGATTTACTTTCATGGACAATGAATTGCCACGGATAAACAAGAAAGTGCTGATACTCACTAGCCTCGGTGACGACAGTGAAGAGAAGCAGTATTGGCTATCTCGAACGATATCCGACCGCTTTAATGCAATTGAATACAACCGGAGAATGGTTTATGGCATTGATCGAACTTCATCCAGACTTCAAAGATTTCTTGAAATTACTGAATTTTCATAAAGTTGTGCAAAAATCGGGGACAGCCACCAATTACCCTTGAATAATTATGGACACTTCCCTGTTTTTGTTAACTTAACTCCATGACATAGTTCAGATTTAATAAAACAGGGAAGTGTCCATAGTTGTTCTTAGTTGTTCATACGAAGGGGCGTTATGAAAAGGCTTTTGGCAATCATTCTTATAATGGGCATGACTATAGGTTGCGCTACACAACAACGGTACACAATACCATCGCCTAAAACGCAATCCGACTTTCTATTAGACCGAGAGGAATGTTCCAAGCTAAGCGGATACCAAGGCGGACATTTCTTGTTCGGGCCACTCATAATTATTTTTCCCGTTGTGATTGTATTGGAAATTATTAAGGTGAATCATCAGAAAGATTTCCAGAGATGCATGATTGAAAGAGGGTACAAATGTGCTGATGGTTGTTGGGATATTACGGCTTCAAAACCTCCTCCGAAAAGTGAAGATAATATTAGGTTATAAGGTCTCACAAATAAAGCTGCATTTCAGTCCTTATTCAGCTGCGGAATCGAGGTTCCCGGGAGTCGTTTTCGTCGCATACGCACGTCCATTGCGGCGACATGACGAAGCGTGAAATGAACCCGTAGAGGAAGGAAAAATGCAAGCCGTCATTTTTGAACAATCAGGTAAAGCCCAAGATGTTTTAAAAATTCAAGATATTGAACCTCCAATTGCCGGGCAAGATCAGGTATTGATCAGAGTTGCCAGTCGCCCAATCCATCCTGCTGATTTTCTATTTATTGAAGGACGCTACAGAATCAAACCCATCTTTCCTCAAGTTGCTGGTTTTGATGGCGTGGGGACGATTACTGCGTGCGGGCCTGGCATCACCGATTATCACCCCGGCATGCGTGTCGCTTTTCGCAGTCCTGGTGCATGGGCTGAGCTTGCTGTGGCGCCGGTATCAAGAGTTTATCCCGTACCTGCCGAAATCTCTGATGCCATCGCGTGTCAGTTTCCGTTGAATCCACTCACAGCGTGGGGCCTCCTTGAAGAATGCAACCTTGCAGAAGGCAACCGTCTTTTGATTACTGCGGGGCGCTCAGTGATTGCACGTATCTTGACCAAGCTTTCACAGCGTAAGAGGCTGAAAGCAACGTTGCTGGTACAGGAAGGCATGGGCTATGTCGCCATTGATACAGAAACCGGAAAGACCGTTTCGAAAGGCTTAAGCGTTGAAGAAACTTTGCAGGGTGCTATTGCAGAGGGACGTTTCCACGCTGTGCTTGATGCTGTCGGAGGCTCAGCCACCTTAGCAATAATTGAAGCACTTGAACATCGAGGGCGACTGATCTCTTATGGTTTACTCGATGACAGCCCGATTACCCTTTATGCTTCGACCCTTCTTTTCAAAAATATTATTTGGCAAGGATTTGGTATAGACGGCTGGCTTGATAATGCGACACAGGGACAATTAGCAACTGCGCAAGAAGAGCTTTGGGGAATGCTTTCAGAAGATCCGAATTTGCTGCCTGTGATTCAGTGTTTCAGTCTTTCAGAAGTAAAGGAAGCGATCCGTGTCGTGCATGAATTTCGCCAGCCCGGTAAAGTCTTGCTGGTAAGCTAACCATTAAAGACCGACCGCCTGTGGCCGCTGCTGAATTCTGCCGTTAGGCTGGCAAACTGTACTTAAAAAGTATGGAGAAACATGGATGCTTCAAAATCGTTATCCTTCATGAATGTGCAAGAAATCCATGCAAGATTACAGTTGCTTGGTGATCCACAAAGAGCAGAAGTGCTGCAAGGATTCTTCAAAACAGGACCGGGAGAATACGGGGAGGGAGATGTATTTGTCGGTATCCGTGTTCCGGAGATAAGAAAGCTGGCCAAAGAATTCCAGGGACTTTCCCTTTCAGAGACGGTGAAATTACTTCACTCCTCCATCCATGAATCACGAGTGTTGGCACTCTTGATCATGGTTCGTGCCTATGCGAAAGGAGATGTTTCTCTCCAAGAGAAGATATATAATCTGTATCTTCAGAATACCCGGTTCGTCAATAATTGGGACTTGGTGGATATTTCGGCTGAACATATTGTCGGTCCTCATTTGAGATATAGAAGCAAGGCGCCGCTCCATGCCTTGGCAGCATCGAACCTGTTGTGGGAACGCAGGATTGCAGTAATGGCAACATTTCACTACATCAAGCATGGGGAGTTTGCCGAGACGTTGCATGTAGCGGGTATGTTGCTCAGCGATACAGAAGACTTGATTCACAAAGCAGTTGGCTGGATGCTCCGGGAGATCGGCAAACGTGATCACATGGCGGAGGAAGTGTTTCTGAAAGCACACTACAGGCTCATGCCGCGAACCATGCTCCGGTACGCTATCGAGAGGTTCCCGGAAGATTTGAGGCAAGGGTATTTGAAAGGAAAAATAATCTACCCGTCTGTGCCGGTTTCTCTGTGTCGCCCTCATATAAAACCCGCTCCAGAAAAAGGCCTGATGGCGGCGCCGTGTTCTTTGCCGGCAGGTCGGAAGGATGCGTAAGCATTTTTTTTACATCGTGGTACGACAGGCTTCCTCTCCCCGCTTCAACGATGATCCCTACCATTCTCCGGACCATCTTCCACAAGAAGTGAGAGCCGACAAATCTCAGGATAATCAGGCCATCCACTTCTCTGATATCCACCGCATCCAGTTTGACCTTTGTGGACGTATCTTTATCAAGCCGTTTATCCGCAAAAGATGCAAAATCGTGAAATCCCTCAAAAAGATCACAGACTGACCGCATCTTCTCGATGTCCAACGCATCCCTCACCCACCAGACATACCTTTTCCCGAAGGCGGTCCGGTGTTTTGAGATAATATAGAGATAGCTTCTCGAGATTGCATAATGGCGGGCATGAAAACTAACGGGAACTTCCTCAACGTTGAGTATATTAATATTGGATGGGAGCAGATCATTCAGACCCTCCCGTATCTTTCGAGGAGGCATTGTCTTTGTCGCACCCAGGTGGGCAACCTGACCGAGGGCATGGACACCTGCATCGGTGCGGCCTGCCCCCTGGATCTCCACTGACTCTCCGAACAGCTTCTCGGCCGCATGTATCAGCGTATCCTGAACGCTCTTTGCATTTATCTGTGTCTGCCAGCCTCTGTAACTGGTCCCATCGTATTCAATGGTGATTTTGTACTTGTATCTCATTTGTGATCCTGTTTAAACGGCATTGAAAGAAATTCCCATCTTTCACCCTCTCCCTTGCCCTGCTAACTTCAACACCTCATTGATCACTTTCTCAATTCCCAGGGCAACTTTGGAGATGGTGGGACCTAACATATAGGCAGGGGTGGTTACGATCTTGTTTTTCTGGTCAACCACGGCGTTTTCAACAGGAGACACGACATGTTTGCCGCCCATCTTCTCAATTGCTTCTGCCGTACCTTTGTCATTGCCGATTGTTAACTGCGGGTTAAATGAACCCAGCACCTTCGCTGCAATGACCGGGGCAATGCAGATAAATCCAATAGGTTTCTTTGCCGAATGCATTTCTTTTATCAATTTTTCGACCCCGGGGTT
This sequence comes from Deltaproteobacteria bacterium, assembly GCA_026388545.1. NCBI lineage: Bacteria > Pseudomonadati > Myxococcota > Myxococcia > Deltaproteobacteria bacterium. The sequence goes on along the minus strand of JAPLJS010000079.1, from coordinate 17,155 downwards.
AACGGTGCAGTCCGCTCCCTTCACGGCAAAATTGCACAAATTTTTCGCTGCTCCGAATCCGCCGGGAAACACCAGCGCATCGATATCACCGGCTTTCACATCTTTTATGTCTTTAATTACTCCTCTGGCAATGCGGGATGCCTCTACCAGAACATTTCTCTTCTCACCGATGGCCTCCCCCTTTATGTGGTTCACCACATCCATCTGATCAACATTCGGAGCCATGCAGATGATCTCTGCGCCGGCCCTATCCAGGAAAAAAAGCGTCAGGGTTGCCTCATGGATTTCGGCGCCATCGTATACCCCACAACCTGATAAAACTACGCCTACTCTTGCCATCTTCTACCTCCTTATATCTAAAAATCGATTACCTCTATGCTGGTATGGTACATAACAAAAACCTGCTAAAAATTACAATGAAATACTGGATTCCCGCCTCCGCGGGAATGACTGGTTGGATATTGTTATAAAATATAAACTATTATAAACATTATTGTTTTATCGAGTTACCGGTTGCCTCAAGGATGATTCTGCAGTCCGCCACGGTAGTTCCCTGTCCTTCCCCGTGAACGATAAGCGGATTTATATCCATTTCTTTGATCTCCGGGTGGTTGAAAACCAGACTTGACAGACTTACCACAGCTTTCTCAATCGCTTCAATATCCGCTTTCGGACGCCCTCTAAATCCCGTAAGGAGCTTATATCCCTTAATCTCTTGAATCATTCTATGGGCCTCGTTTCTCAATATCGGCGCGAGACGAAACACCACATCCTGAAAAACCTCAACAAAGATTCCGCCGAGGCCGAACATCAGCAAGGGACCGAAATGAGTTCGATTCATGCCGAGAATTATTTCTTCCCCCTGCATGGCCATTTTCTGAACCATAACTCCGTCAACTTCGGCATCCGGCCTGAACTTCCCCGCATTCTCAATTATTTCACGAAAGGCTGCCTTTGCCTCCTCTTTGCTTCTGATTCCTAAGGCAACCCCACATACATCCGTCTTATGGAGGATCTGCTCGGAAGTAATCTTCATAACGACCGGGAAAGTCATGCCTTCCGCGTACTCTGCAGCCTCATCCTCACTTTTCGCCAGATGCGCCGGCAGGACATTAAATCCGTAACACTTCAAAATTTCAACGCTGTCCAACCCATCCAGATGTGTTTTCCCTTGAGCAAGAAACTGTGCAATAATGTTTGCCGCCCCAACACTATCGTGTGTCAGGGTAAACTGCGGGAGATGTTCTCTTTGCAGCCAGTGGGCATATCGGTAAATTACTCCGAACGCCTTTGCCGCGTTTTCCGGAAACCTGTAAACGGGGTAACCATTCTCCTGAAGATATTTCACACCGGCAGAAACATCGAATATACCCATGAAGCAGCATATGATCGGTTTCCCGGCTCCTCTCGCAACCCGTACAATGGCCTGTGCCGTACCGAGGGCATCCGTCATGGATTGGGGTGTCAGGATAACGAGGGCCCCGTCGACCCCGTCGTCCCTGATCACTGCCTTGAGCGCATTCTCGTAGCGCTCGTAGGATGCATCTCCGATGACATCGACGGGATTGTGAATGTTCGCTGTCAACGGCAGGTGGCTTGCAAGATCATCAATCGTTTCTTTCTGGAATTCGGCAAGGACAAGGTCGGATGACACCGTCATGTCCGTTGCCAGTATCCCCGGTCCTCCTGCATTGGTGACAATGGCAACACGGTTTCCTCTTGGCAGTATTCTTCTCCGTTTTCCCAGTTTGCTCTCCTGCTTGTAGGAAAAAACGTTTGCATAATCAAAAAGCTCATCAATGGAGTCAGCCCGGATGATGCCGGCCTGCTTGAAGATAGCATCGTATACTGCGTCCCTTCCGGCTAAAGCGCCCGTATGAGAAGCCGCAGCCATGGCGCCTGCTTTTGTCCGTCCCGACTTTATGGCCAAAACCGGTGTCGGTCTCGCCCCTGACGTAATCTCTTTTACGGTTCTTATGAACTCGGCGCCCCTTCGCAGTTCTTCTATGTAAAGCATGATAACCGCCGTATCAGGATCCTCGTGAAAGAACTGCAAAAGATCCAGTTCATCGACATCCGCCTTGTTGCCTATGGAGATAAACTTTGAAAAACCGATATCCCTGTCTGCGGCAAAATCGAGGACTGCCGTACATAACGCTCCGCTCTGGGAAATAAAAGAAATATTGCCGGGTGACGGCATACGGGCGGAGAAACTGGCATTCAAACTGACGGTTGGAAGGGGATTAATCACACCGAGGCAGTTGGGACCGACAAGTCGAACCCCCGCCTCTCTGCAGACAGAGACCATCCTTTCTTCAATTTCAAGCCCTTCACCTCCGACTTCCCGAAAACCTGCCGAGACAATGACAAATCCCTTTATCCCTTTTTTTATACCCTCTTCTATTGCGGCAAGGGAAGCCATGGGTGGGAGAATCATTATTGCGAGATCCACGCTATCAGGTATTTCACTGATCGAAGGATATGCTTTGACACTGAGAATTGACCTGGCCTTGGGATTGACCGGATACAGTGTACCCTGATAGTGGCCGCTCAAGATATTGGCAAAAATATCATGCCCTACCTTTCCCGGTGTGTTGGAGGCGCCTACAATGGCAACGGATTCCGGCGAAAAAATAGCATTAAGATTGTTCATATATTTATTTCCTTTTACTGTTTGACTATTTCCGGATTTTGGGGGTTTAGCAATACAGTCATACCCAAAATACCCTTCAAATAATCACCCCCGGGAGTATCACTAGGATTGAATTCACTTCCCGGATTAAGCGTTGTTATGGCTGCATGGCCGACTATTCTTCTGCCTTCCCTGCCCAGCAAATCCCTCGTTCTGACTCCCCATAAATTATGAAATATGAGTGCCTTACCCTGATAGCTCCCGATGTACAGCATAATGTGCCCTCTGCGCCATATCAGGGTCAGATACGGTATGCCGTGCTTGAGAATCATCAATTCTTTTTCTTCCGGAGAAAGTTTCTGAAGGTCTATGAATGTCCCTCCCTCTTTTGCCTGATCGGCTGAATGCCTTGGTAACCAGATTCCGAAAGGGGCAAACAGGTCCTTGATCATGGCCGAACAGTCCCTGTTCTGATACAAGCCTCCCCAGCCATAGGGTTCATTGATCAGTTCGTTGGCAAGTTTCGCAATATTTAAAATGGTTAATTGCAGAGGTTTTGATGTTGCCGCTTCTTTTGGTATAACAGCAGTTTTGATGCATGCCTTGCCGTTTTCATCCGCCACAGCCACCAACAGCGTGATGTTTTTCGCATCTTCCTCCATTTTTGGAAACATTGCGCCTAATGGTGCATTAAAAAAATAACGGCCGCCTCCATCATAGAGATGGGTTTTATCCTTCATGACAACCGCATACTGACCCCTTTCCCAGGTCTTTATAAAATTGTTATCCACGGAGGCCACACTTCTTGCTGACATCCACCCCACGGCATAGGGCGTTTCGACTAAAACCCATGCCTTATCCTTTGTCATATGGGATATAAAAAGGGGTGTATTGGGGGCAATAGACGACTCTTGCAGGGTATCGAAAGGATATCCACTATGTGAATAGCTTGCATCAAAAAAGCGGGGCTTATGCGTGGGCAGAACTCGTAAATCAGCAGTTTCAATGGTAATACCTATGAAGCCGCTATTCGGATAATTTTCCAGGTGGGCATTGTTTACTATATTTTTCATCCATGATTTCGAATGTTTTCTTCCATTTTCACCATACCCTAAATTTTTTCTGTACTTCTTAAATCCTCTCTCGACAATGTCTATCTGATAATAGGGTTTCTCCCGGCGCCATGGAGCAAAATAGAGAGAATTATAATTGGCGTCCATTTTTTTTTGATCTTCGACACTTATCCAATCGCGATCGGAAGCAGATTTATCGATGTAAACCATGTGATCCTGTTTGAGGTCCCGGATGTCTCTGATCGTCTCAGGGACAGTAACGCAACCATACAAAACAAAAATAATTACTAAGAATATGAGTATATTTTGCCGTCTCATAGATACCGGATACTTAATCCATAACCAATTAATGATCACCAAGTAAATCATTCATACTTTTTTTATTTTAGGTATTTTTTCTCATGAGTGCAATACTTTTGTGCACCCTTTTCAAACTACTTATCAAAGCCGTCCAAAATATAATTTTTATGGCATAAACCGTAAAAGATTGGTATCATAAAAGACAAAAGGGCGATAAAAGGGCAACAATACCAAAACCGGTTTCTTTTTTTCAGAAAGGAGGGACTGACACATGATTTCGGTAGATCTGTTAAAAACTTTCGGTTTTTTTAAGGGATTCGCTGATGGAGAGTTAGAGAAATTCGCTGAAATAGCCACTGAAGAGTCGTACAAAGCCGGTTTCCAGGTTTACAAGAAGGGAGATCCGGCAAAAAACCTCTACCTGGTGGAAGAGGGAAAGATTATTATGGTCTTGGAGAGTTACATGGGTACCGCTAAACCCCCCATGCAGGTCACCGTGGATATCGTCACAAAGGGAGATGCCATGGGATGGTCATCCGTTGTTGAACCGTATGTATATACCTTAGGGGCTCGATGCATTGACAATGCGAAAGTAATTGCCTTCGATGGAGAAAAACTCAGGCAATTACTAAATAAAGACAGTGCCTTAGGATTCAAGTTCATGCATGCCACTGCAAAAGTAATAGCCACCCGTCTTACCCATACCCAGATTATACTGGTTGGTGAGCGAGGTTTATCTGTCCTGACAGAAATGTAAAACCGGAGGGAAAATCATGGCGGAGGAGACTATCATTTACGGAAAAGCGGGGTGACCTTTCACAGACCAGGCCCTGTCGGCCTACGGGAAAAAGGCAAAGTACCTCGATGTGAAATCCGACAGCGCAAAATTACAGGAGATGCTCAAGATTTCCGGCGGTGTTCGGCAAGTTCCGGTCATTGTGGAGGGCGATAAAGTAACCATCGGCTACGGGGGTGCCTGAGGGGTCTGAAGGCCGATAGGTAATCGGTCTCACACCGAAACTTATAAGGATATAGATCAGTTGGCGATAAATACTTTCGCATGTGCTTGCCGTCATCATCAAGGTAGGCTGTTGATGCGGAGGAAAATCTGTTTAAGATGAATGATTTTCTGGGGGACTCTGTCCCCCAGTTTATATTTATTTAAAGGTGTGAAGCATCTTTGTCCATCAGGACATACCATACAATTCTTCGTATCAGGGAGGTTCATATAGATAGCCATGATTAGTAAACCCCACAAATTCTTTATCGTGATTCTTTTTCTGTTTTCGTTACTGTTTATCCCTTTTGCAGATTTTACTTTTTTACCCAAGGAGCTGAATGGAGATAATGCCTTTGCATCTCCGGCAGGAAAAGCGGCGGGAACACCTGTCTCTTTTGCTGACTTAGTGGAAAAATGGAGTCCCACTGTAGTCAATATCAGCACGACGACCATCGTTAAAAGTAAAAAACGACTTGACAATCCCTTCGGAAACGATATGCCTTCCCCCAGGTTTTTCGGTGGGGATGACTTTTTCAGAAGATTTTTTGAAAACGCACCCGAAAGGGAATTTAAACAACGGAGCCTGGGATCAGGATTCATCATTTCCAGTGATGGCTATATCTTTACCAATAATCACGTTGTTGAGAAGGCTGATAAAATAAAAGTAAAACTTGCCACCGGTAAAGAATACGATGCAGAAGTTAAGGGGAGAGACGCCAATACAGATATTGCATTGATTAAAATAAACGCAGCCGACAGTCTCCCCGTCGTTAAGTTCGGAGATTCTGAAAAATTACGGACAGGTGAATGGGTATTTGCCATCGGCAACCCTTTCGGGCTGGAACATACGGTCACAGCAGGAATTGTCAGTGCAAAGGGGCGTGTCATCGGTTCAGGACCGTACGATAATTTCATTCAAACAGATGCCTCCATAAATCTTGGCAACAGTGGCGGTCCGCTCTTCAACATCGAGGGTGAAGTCGTCGGTATCAATACTGCAATTGTTGCTCAAGCACAAGGGATTGGTTTTGCCATACCAATTAACACGGCAAAAGGTATTCTCGCCGATCTCAAAACGAAGGGAATCGTCACCCGGGGGTGGTTAGGAATATCCATACAGGATATTACAGAAGATATTGCCGAAAATTTGAAATTGAAAGACATAAAGGGCGCCCTGGTAGGTCATGTCTTTGAGGGTGATCCGGCCGATAAGGCCGGTATAAAAACCGGCGATATCATCATCGAAATTGCCGGAAAGAAAATTCAGGACACCCACGAACTGTTGAGAATTGTTGCCGCTCTGAAAATTGGAGAAAAGGCTAACGTCAAAGTTGTGCGTGATGGCCGGGAGAAGACTCTTCAGGTGACAATTGGTGAACGGAAAGAAGAAAAAGAAATAGCCCGCAAAGGTAAGATCGGCGAGCATTATGGCATGACAGTTCAAGAAATTACTCCCGAGATGGCAAAACATTTGGGGCTTTCTGGAAAAGGCGGGGTTATTATCACCCAGGTACGTGAGGGAAGTCCTGCCGATGATGCCGGATTGAAAATCCAGGATATTATTCTCCAGGTCAACAAAGTAAATATTTCTTCCCTGAAAGATTTTCTGAACGAAATCAAGAAAGCTCCTCAAGAAGCAACTCTCTTACTTTTAATCAAGAGAGGAGATATGAACTTCTTTGTAACGGTAAAAAAAGAATCTCCGAAGTGATTTTCCACTTATTGACATGGGACCAACAAGCTGATAAGGAGACGACCAATATCCGTTGCAAATATTTTAAACATCCTCAGAACGATCGGATCGCGGCTTAAATCGCAAAAGGGGGGCCATGAAATATTTAGGAGGGCGGGAAATAAAATATTTTGTTCCCACAAAGATTTTTTTTACAAAAGGTGTCGGAACGCATAAGGACGAACTCCATTCATTTGAGCGGGCTCTGAGGGACGCGGGCATAGAGAAATTCAACCTTGTGCAGGTATCGAGTATCTTTCCGCCACGATGTAAAATGGTCTCGAAAACCCAGGGACTGAAAGAACTGGTACCTGGGGGAATGACCTTCTGTGTCATGAGCCGTTGCTGCAGCGACGAACCGAAGCGACTTCTGGCTGCTTCTGTCGGTTGCGCCATCCCGGCAGAGAAATCGTCTTATGGGTATATCAGCGAACATCATGCTTTCGGTCAAACGGAGAAACAAGCCGGCGATTACGCCGAAGACCTTGCTGCCGCTATGCTGGCATCCACACTGGGCATTGATTTTGATGTCGATGAAAGCTGGGATGAGAAGAAGGAGATCTTTAAAATCAGCGGAAAAATCGTCAGAACACGCAATGTGACCCAATCTGCGATTGTTAGAAAAGCAGGATACACTACCGTCGTCGCCGCCGCCGTATTTGTTTTCTGAAACCAACCCCTCTCTCATCAAGGGAGAGGGGGCGATTACGTTATTTTAGCCGGACGGGGTTTCACCTATATGGTTTCATATAAGAGTCTCCTCAGTTTTCTATCGATTCTCATCTCCATCACTATTCTGCCAATTCACCCCTTAGTATCCTGTGCCTCTGCCGCGAAGTCCGATGACACTGACTTCCTTGATCAAAGAACAGCAATGGTAAAAAGCCAAATTGTGGAAAGAGGCGTCAAAGATACCCATGTGATCCGGGCAATGATGTCTGTTCCACGCCATAAATTCGTGCCTGATAAATATATCGCCTCGGCATATGATGATAGACCTCTTCCCATCGGATACGGACAAACGATTTCCCAGCCGTATATCGTGGCGTACATGACGGAGGTCTTGAATCTGAATAAGACCAGCAAGGTTTTAGAAGTCGGTACGGGATCGGGTTTCCAGGCGGCAATCCTCTCGCCTATTGTCAAGCAGGTCTACACGATCGAGATTATTCCTGAACTGGCAACATCTGCCTCTTTTCGCCTGAAAAATTTAGGGTATGATAACGTTGACGTTGGAATAGGAGATGGCTATTACGGCTGGAATAAACATGCTCCTTTTGATGCTATTATAGTAACCGCAGCAGCCGGTCATATCCCGCCGCCCCTCCTGGCACAGCTTAAAAATAACGGCAGAATGGTTATCCCCGTGGGAGGCTCCTTCATGGTTCAAAATCTTATCCTGATCAATAAGGACAATGACGGCAATATAACTACCAGAAACTTGTTGCCGGTACGTTTTGTCCCCCTGACCGGGAAGCACGATTAACACTATGGTTGCCCCATTGTCATTACAACGTATTCAGACCTCAGTCTTCCTGATATCTGCCGCTCTTATCTCCTACCAGATCCTCCTGGTCAAAATGTTCTCCATACAGTACTGGTACCATTTCGCTTATCTCATCATCAGCATAGCCCTCCTTGGATTCGGGGCGAGCGGCACTTTTATCTTTCTTTTTAAAAGACAGTTGAAGAATCACTTCCCGTTAGTCCTGTTCCTGTGTCCCCTCCTTCTCGTATTGTCGATCTGGATGAACATTTACCTGAACCGTGCGATTGCGTTCAATCCCCTCATGATCATCTGGCACAAATACGAAATCATCCGTCTTCTTTTCTTAAGCCTTGCCATCTTTGTTCCCTTTTTTCTCGGCGCCCTCTGTATCGGAATCAGCTTCGTAGCCGCTTCCGATAACATCCACAAGATATATTTCGCCAACATGGCAGGGTCAGGTTTGGGAAGCCTGATTGTCCTTCTCACTTTTTTTCATATCAAACCGTATGATATTATGTTCTTTATTTCAATGATCACAATCTGTGCGGCTCTCGTGGGAAGTACGAGTCATACCAGGCAGGGGATCATCTGTGCCGCCGGAGGTACAATGATACTTCTTCATGTTTTTTTGTTCCGCTCCGCTCCGCTCCCAATGAGCGATTTCAAAGATCTTGCCCAGGCCGAAAATCTCATCATGGCGAAAAAAGATATGGAAGTCTTCGGCCCCCTCGGTCTGGCTACCGTACTTTCCAGCCCTGCCTACCATTATCTCCCCGATTTGAGTTTGAATTGTCCATACCCGTTACCGCGGCAGAAGGGGCTCTTTCTGGACGGAAACACTGTCGGGGCTATCAATGAGTTCACCGGTAATGTCAATGATGTTCATTTTATGGATTACCGGACCAACTCGCTTGCATATAAGATTTTACATCATCCTGATGTGTTGATTATCGGCGGCGGCTCCGGAACAGAAATGCTCAACGCCGGATACCACGCGGCAAAAAGTATCTCCGTTGTGGAAATGAATGGGGATATTGTTCATCTGATGCAGGGAGTTTATGGTTCATTTAGTGGGAATCTCTATACTACTGGAAACACCTCTGTTTATATCGAAGAGGGGCGGGGATACCTGCAGAGAACAAAGAAACTTTTTGATCTTGTCCAGATCAGCCTGCTGGAATCTATGGGTACGGCTACCGCCGGCGTTTATTCCCTCAATGAAAACTATCTTTTTACGACAGAGGCAATAGAGAAATGCCTGATGGTTCTCGCACCGGGGGGAATCCTCTCCATCTCCACCTGGATTAAAAATCCTCCACGGGATAACATCAAGCTCCTCGCCATGGCGATTGAGGCAGTTGAAAGGCACGGGAAAAACACACCTGCCCAATCAATCGTCATGATCAGGAGCTGGCAGACCGCCACACTCCTGGTGAAAAACGGCATCTTTGAGAGCACGGACATAGCGGCCATCAGGGAGTACTGCAAAAGCCGCCTTTTCGATATTTCCTACTACCCGGGAGTTAAAGAAAAAGAAACCAATATTTTTAATATCCTGGAAGAAGACACTTTTTATTATGCGGCAAAGAGTCTATTATCACCGGAAAAAGAAAAATTCTACGAAACCTATCCTTTTTATGTTAAACCCGCCACAGACGACAGTCCCTTCTTTTCTCATTTTTTTAAAATTGGCATGCTGAAAGAATATCTCAACTCATATAACCGCACCCTGATCCCATTCCTGGATTGGGGATACATCCTGGTGTGGATAACGGCATGCGTCCTTTTTCTGCTGGGTATAGCCTTCATCCTGGCTCCCATGCCTTTCATTCTTTCTTCCCGGGAGGGTCTCATTTCACTTCTTATTTATTTCGGCTCTTTAGGAATGGCTTATATGTTTTTAGAAATATCCATCCTGCAGCGATTCATCCGCTATCTCTACGACCCCATCTTCTCCGCAAGTGTCGTAATCGGCTCATTCCTCGTCTACTCAGGGATAGGAAGCCTGATTGCAGGGAAATGCAGGCCGGTCAAATCAAAACACATCTTCTGGTCCGTATTCATTATCGGTCTTGCCGGCTTCGTTTTCCTGACCGCCGACCGGTGGCTCCAGGACGCCCTCTCCGGCTTCCCATTGTGGCTGAGAATGCTTTCGTGCAGCTTACTCATCGCACCCCTTGCTGTTCCCATGGGCATCCTCTTTCCATCGGGACTCAGCGAATTGGCAGCAGAAAGGGAAGTGCTCATTCCCTGGGCGTGGAGCATAAACGGTTTCTTCTCCGTCACAGGAAGTGCGTCAACGGTGCTCATTGCCATAGGGTGGGGCTTTAAATCTATTATTGTGATAGCCGTATTGCTCTATATTCTATCGGCATTCATGTTCACCCGGCTCAGAATGAAAGGAAGCAAATATTAATATGCCTGTCAACAGAGATGGCTTTGCAAAACCTGTATTAGTAACTCAAGACATCGGTGATGCCGAACTGCCGTACCTCTCATACAACGGCAACGGGCCAACCTTGATCTTCCTTCATGCCACGGGATTCTTGCCCTGGTTATGGCACCCCATTGCAAGAGAATTATCTCCATCATACAGGATCATCGCCCCTTATATCTGCGACTACCGGAAAGCAGATCCTGAAAAAGGCGGTCTCGGCTGGGCGACAGTTGCAAAAGATATTGCTGCTCTTTGCAACAAAAACAATATCGAAAATCCTCTCCTGGTGGGACACTCCATGGGGGCGACCGTTTCGACAATTGCACATGTACTTTATGGCATAAAGGCAAAGGGAATGATCCTGATAGAGCCAATCTTTCTATCTGAGGATTTTTACCGTGCTGGTATCAGTGTCAAAGATCATCCCCTGGCTTCCAAAGCGTTGAAACGTACCGACCACTGGGCAAATGCATCAGAGGCAATGGGCTATCTCAGATCAAAAGCTCTTTTTCAGAACTGGACTGAGGAAATGCTGGAACTCTATATATCATATGGCATGAAAGAGAAAAAGAAGGGCGGGCTTCAGTTAGCCTGTTCTCCTAAAACGGAGGCTGCCCTGTTCATGGGCGGTCTGCGCTATAACCCGTGGCCTCTCCTCCCGAAAGTTTCATGTCCTGTCCTCGTTGTCGAGGGAGAGAAGAGTGAGAGCAAAAATTTCATCGACCTTAATCGGACCGTTTCCCTGTTACCGGAAGCTTCTCACCTTCTCGTAAAGGATGCCGGACATCTTATTCCTATGGAGCAACCGACAAGAACCACAGCAATTATCAGGGATTTCTTCAGCCGTATACCATTGTAAAAGCCGCCAACGCATTGCCCACCTGTTGAAGATAATATCCAGCATATAAAAATTTTTAAAAAAATATTGTATAATCACTTGAAAAAACATCATTTGTCATGTACAAGCATTTACATATGGCGACTATGCAAGCTTCACAGTGGCCAAGGAAAAAAATTAAGAGGAGGGAGCCGAGCATGGCAAAGTTAAAAAAGGGTGATTTATTGACTTGTGAGGTGTGCAGTCTCGTGGTTGTTGTTGATGAGGCATGCGGCTGTGCCGTGGGTGAGATCATTTGCTGTAAGGAGCAGCCAATGGTGAAGGGCAAGGCTGCCGCCGCTAAAGCGAAGAACAAACCAACAACCAAGGCTGCGGCTAAACCTGCCGTTGCAAAAGCGGGCAAGGGGAAAACCGGCGCCGTTGCCAAGGCTGCCCCCGCTAAAGCGAAACCTGCCGTAAAGAAGGCAGTGAAAAAGCCTGTTGCCAAGGCAAAAAAGTAGAGATAGTTTAATCTATCAATGATGATTATTACATGTTTTGTGAAACCCCGTTTCTCAAAATCGACATGAGGACGGGGTTTTGTCTTTTTTAATAAATGGATAGAAAAGATTTCCATAGAGAAGAAAAAGACACCTTTCACGCCGCAAAAAATCCTAGAGAAAGCCGGTGGTGTGAAAAGTACGGATATTTCATTGACACCGACGCCTGCCAGGCAAGGGCCAACACCCGATCACGATGCCGCCGATGCATCGCCAACTGGCAGCAGCTAACCCTGCCCTTTCCCGACTTTACACCACTCATGCGATATAAACCTCATATCCACCCTGCCTGTTGTCCGCCCTCGCGAGAGCAGGCTCCTTACGGGAAAGACAGAGAAAGCACAAATTTAAAAATAGTGTACTAGGGTCCAGGGAGCACAGGAGATGAATACGAAAATTATCGATTCTCATATGCACTGCGGTATTCAGAATGTCAATCTGCCCTTTGAAATCATAAAGCAATATCTTGATTCGGCGGGAATACAGGGTGCATGTCTCTTTGCCCCTGTCGAGGATATCTATGACCGGTATACCTATGACTTCGAAGATAATTCCGTCTGGATGACCTGCAGGCAGCGGGCCAATAATTATCTGTTAGACCTCCAGCAGACCCAAGAAAACATCTTTTCCTATTACTTTGTATGGAACGACTTCAGGAAGGATGAGTTAAAGAAAGGCTACAAGGCAATTAAGTGGCATCGCCACGAACATGAACCGGTCTATAATTACGACGATCCCCTCTGTGAGGGATTCCTGCAGGAGGTTTATCGTCAGGCGCTTCCCATTGTCCTCGAAGAATCTTTCGATAACACCCGGTACTTCATCAGGAGAGTCAAGGGGAGAACCCCTATCATTATTCCTCATATGGGTGGATTAAACGGCGGCTTTACCGCGCTATTCAGATCGGGGATATGGGATGATGAAACCATCTACGCCGATACGGCTCTGGCTTCAGGGCGGGAAATATCGGCATTTTTGGACAAGTATGGAAGCGACAGGCTCCTTTTCGGAAGCGATTTTCCTTTCGGTACACCCGGCAGCGAACTCCAGGAAGTAATCCGGTTAAACTTAGGAAAACAGGATTTCGAAAATATTGTCTGCCACAACATCTTAAGGTTGCTGAAGATATGAGTCAGTCTCGAAACGCCATCCGTCGAATACGTCAAGGAACCGGATGTCTATAATGTCGCGCAGTCTTTCTGCCATCGTCGCGCCTTTTTCAGTAATCCGTAAAGGTGTTTCGCCTCCGGTCTTAAGGCAAGCGCCTCGGCCACCAGCTGTTCCAATCCCGTATAGTCGGCCTTTTCCTCGAAGATTTTGAAAATAGTACGAGCCAGAAAATGATCGTCTGGCCGCTTGATAAAAACGCTTTTCAGGTAAGCGGCGGCCTGCTCTTTGTCTCCCATCTTATAGTAGGTGTAGCCCAGCATCTTGCGGGTGAATTCATGGTCCCGGAGGGCCAGCAGCCTCGTATAGATCTCCACGGCCTGATCGTATCTTTCCATTTTTTTATACAGGTCGGCAAGATAGAGATGGAGATCGTAATCCCCGGCGTAACCCGGCATCACCATGATGGCCTCGATCTCGGCAACGGCCTCCGCCGTCTTCTTGCCGGCGAATTTCTGCCGGTAAAGGGTAAACCTGTTCGCGCCGTCCTCTGCCGTTTCCCCATCAGCCGCTATCTTCTTCAGGGGTTCGCTTTCGGGAAACCTCGCCAGTGCCTGCCGGAGGACTTCCTCTCCCTTTTCCCTGCCAACGCACTGTGAGGCTGTTTTGACCAGGAAAACATGAAAATCTTCATCGCCCACACCCCACGAGAGGATCGCGGTGAGCAGCCGTTCCATGTCTTCTTTGGCCTTTTCCTGCCGGAGCACACTGAGGTAGGTCTTTAGGAAAAAGATGTCGTTCTTCAGCATCTCCACCCGTCCTTCCGCCTTGGTCCGCGCCTCTTTTGTCTTATTGAGTCTAAGGAGCAGGTAGACCTCTGTCCTTAAAAGAAAAGGATGGGTCGGATAGATAGTCAGGGCCTCCTTCAGCACTTCGTGCGCCCCACGGTAGTCCCTCTTTCTCTCCAGTTCGATTATTCTGTCGGCGTATTCTCTGGCGTTGGTCATGGGTTTTTTACTTTAAGATCAAGATTTCAATATCCATAATAAAAAATATAACCATAAGGAGATTCCTGTGTCATTAGTCGGAAAATATATCGATTCCCACTGTACGAAATGTAAACTCTTGCTGGCCCACGTTGTCATGTATGAAGTTGACGGTAAAGTTAAAAGGGTTAAATGTAAAACCTGCGGTTCGGAACATATGTACAGAACGGCAACGCAACAGAAAAAAAGCAATGATCTTGTGGCGCAGCCCAGGCAAGAAAAAAGAGTGACGACGGCATCTAAGAGCCGAAAGCCGGTCAACGATGCCCCCATCCAGTGGGAACGCAAGCATAGTGAAATGAATCCGGAAATCCCAGTAAAAGTGTACCGCGTTCAGGACATATACAAGCCTGACGAGGTGATCAAGCATCAATTATTCGGCCTGGGTTTTGTCAGACGGGTCTCAGATACAAGCATGGAAGTCTTATTTAAGGATGCTATTAAACGAATGGCCATGAATATCAAATAAAGATGAAAGATTTTTCTTCCAGGGAAATGCAAATTGAAAAATGGCGTTTTACCTCATTTTTTATGGTCTTTTAGAATAATTTTATATCAATTTCAAAGTAGGTCTTGATTTACGACTATACACCTACTACTGTTCAGCGGTGGGCAGTTGTCAGAATTGAGGATTACGGATGGAAAGAGAGTAACGCCCGAATTCAGCCGCCGCCAAAGGCGGTCGGCTGAAATAAATGGTTGGGCTAAAACTATCTGCCACCCCTCGATATATATAATCCGAAAGCAATGCCCAGTATTAAGGGTATCAACAGAATTGTTTTCTCAATCGGATAAATCCATAATCCCAATATTACCCATACGGAATTACAGACTATTTGTATCAGGGGATGATATCTTGTGTAGAGCATGGCTTTGTTTAGTCTTCGTTTAAAGGCATTTCTCAACAGCAGTCGATCAGTGTGACAAAAATTGTGCCCAAAGAAGGGTTAACCTGCCTGTGTCACATGAAATATCCCTCCTTTCTGTCTATAAATAACCTGACCACCCATTGCTGTCATTGTATCAATACCCGACACATATTTTCCCCTTCCATACATAGAGAGGTGGGAAGCTGGGAGTTGTTCCAGTCCTAAATAATAAAAAAATGCCGGAACTTTAACATTAAGTGTGGTACAAACTTCAGGGGTAGATATTCCAATCTGCCAGTTTCATGGGGAGTGATTCCGGTCGTTATCGGATTCGCCGAGATTCTTTGCTACGGTAAGATAATATTGCGTCAAGGAATGATAAAAGTCTGCTACCACCATTGCGACTGGTTTGGCGATACTTCTCCTCAATACGAGGTTTGAAAAGTGAAGTTCATCACCAAGACAATTTTCAAGAACCTGTCCCATTTGTGGACAAGCCTTCGCGGAAACGGTTTGGCGCAAAAGTTTGCCTGTTTCGAGCCGCCGCTGCGAGCGGAGTTATTCAGCGCCGATCAGATGGAGCTGCATGGCAAGATTCTCGCAGGCTCGCACACGTTAAGCCCGGGATACGCTCCGGATCGGCTTCTGACAAGACTGGCTGAGAATGAAGGCCTCCTGATTGGCGTCCAAAATTTGCTGACGGAGGCGGTTAAGGCAACCCGCCGGATTACGCCTGCCGGGGAATGGCTGCTCGACAACTTCTATCTGATTGAAGAGCAGATACGCACCGCCAGGAGGCATTTGCCAAAGGGGTACAGCCGGGAACTCTCTCGCCTGATGAATGGTCCGTCGGCTGCTCTGCCGCGCGTATATGACATTGCGCTGGAAATGATCTCCCATGGCGATGGGCGGGTAGATCCTGAGATTCTCAGCAGATTTGCCGCAGCCTACCAGACCGTCACCGCACTGAAGTTAGGCGAATTGTGGGCAATACCCATTATGCTGCGCCTGGCGCTGATCGAGAATCTCCGGCGCGTTGCCGCCCGGATCGCTACCGATAGAATCGACCGCAACCTGGCCGATTATTGGGCAGACCAGATGACGGAGAGCGCCACGAAGGACCCGAAGAGCCTGATTCTGGTAATCGCAGACATGGCGCGATCAAACCCGCCGCTGGTGAGCTCGTTTATAGCGGAAATTACACGCCGCCTGCAGGGACAGGGTCCTGCTCTGTCATTGCCGCTTACCTGGCTTGAGCAGCGGCTGTCCGAGTGCGGCCAGACGATCCAGCAACTGGTGCAGGCGGAGAACCAACAACTGGCTGCCGATCAGGTATCCATGAGCAACAGCATCGGCAGCCTTCGTTTCCTGAGCGCGATGGACTGGCGAGAGTTCGTCGAGACGATGAGCGTTGTCGAGCAAGTGCTGCGCGAGGACCCCGGAGGCGTTTACGGCACAATGGATTTTTCTACCCGTGACCGTTACCGCCATGTCGTGGAAAAGATAGCGAGACACAGCCGGTTTTCCGAGAGCGAGGTGGCGCGCACGGCGATCGGGCTGGCGCATGAGGGTGCGAACGGGAAAGACGGTAATGATCGCTCGGCACATGTCGGCTTTTACCTGATCGACAAGGGATTGCCCCAACTCGAACGGGCGCTGGAGGTACGCCTTTCCCCATCTGAGTACCTTCAGAGATGGAGCCGCCGGTTTCCTTTTCTCCTCTATCTGGGTACAATCACGCTGATGACGTCAATCTTCGCCGGGGGCTTACTGGCGAAGGCGCATGTCGGTGCGTTACCGGGATGGGCAATTGTTCTGATCGTACTCCTCTCAGTTCTGGGCGCAAGTCAACTGGCCATTGCGCTGGTAAACTTGCTGGCAACGCTGTTGGCGATACCCCATCCGCTGCCGCGCATGGACTTCTCCAAAGGGATACCGCCGGAATTCCGCACACTGGCCGTGGTTCCGACGATGCTCATAAGCACGCAGAATATAGAGGATCTGATCGAGGCGCTTGAAGTGCGGTTCCTGGCAAATCGGGACGCTAACCTGCACTTCGGCCTGTTGACCGATTTTCGAGACGCACAGGAGGA
>JAPLJS010000078.1 GCA_026388545.1 Deltaproteobacteria bacterium | reverse complement strand
GCCATGCCCCCAACAATCCGGGAGATATCATGACTTGTTTGACCTCTTGTCAAAGAGCAAAATGTGGTGCCAAGAACTTTTTCAGGATATCTATCTGTCCGTAATCGCAAAACTATTTTTTGGCAACTGTAGAAGATCAGTTAAAGTAAGTTTGAACATGAATGCTATTTTTCAAAATGATAACCTTGTAAGCAAGGCTCAATTTGGTCTGAACGGAATAAACCCTTTAACAAAGAGGACTGTTATGAATGGATCAGTAAGACCCCGTTTCTCAAAAAGAGCGGGTTTTTGTGTTTTTCTTTCTTTAAAGACTTAAAAACCGGACAATATGCAATTTTAAATGTGAGTGGAAGACGCGATGACTCTTCAAAATTGTCATGAATGTGGAAAGGCTGTAAGTTCAGAGGCTGATAAATGCCCAAATTGTGGGGCAAAAGTTAAAAAGACTATCTTGAAGAAAAAAGTTGGGTGTTTAATTGCTGTTGGAATCTTATTTCTAATCCTTCTTATCACGGTTATAGTTTCAGAAGTTTCTAAAGAACCTTCAAAAAAACCTTCACCCATTACGAAAATGGATACTTCAGAACCAAAAATTACGGCGCGTCAGCACTTAAAATTAGCACAAAGTTTGGTAGAAAAAAAAGACATCGTTGGTGCAAGCAAACATATATCATTTATAAAGCAATCTGATGCAGAGTATAGCGATGCTAAAAAGCTTTTGGAAGAAATTGCTGAGAAGGAACAAGCAGTTAAAAAAGAACAAGAAAAAAGAAAGAAACAAGCCTTGGCAAAAATGAGAATAAAGCATGATGAGATAGAAAAAGTGACATGGTATACAGATAAATCAACCCCAAGCTCTAACAACACAAACAACATGCATTTGTATATAGGCAAGTCAATAAGTGGGCACACATACCTGAGATTGAAGATGCAGTATGCAAGCAGCAATTGGTTGTTTATAGAAAAATATATTATTAAAGCTGACAATCAGATTTTTGAGATAATGCCCTTAAAAGTTGAGAGGGACCATTATACGACTATCTGGGAATGGTCTGATGAGCCGGTTGGTGATAATATTTATAAAATTGTGCAGGCGGTAATCAATTCTAAAAAAACGGTGATAAGAAATGAAGGAACGACATACCATAAAGACAGAGTTATTTCTAAAGCCGAGAAGATAGCAATGAAGAATGTTCTGGATGCTTATGAAGCCTTAGGAGGTGATGATTAAATCTTTTGAATACATTAGAAAAAATATTTGCTTATATAGACGGTCTAAAATTGTATTGTGTGGATTGCAGTTATGTGGAGTGTTTCGCTGGACAGCTTAAGAATGATCCTTCAACTTTGATGAAAATAGCAAAGGGATATGAAAAGACATTTGGAAACGTTGATCACAACAGAAACGAAATAATAGCTCTATTTAAAGATTGTCCTTATAAGCAGCCTAAATGAAACCAATACTTCGAATGGTAATCGCGATACCTATTTTTACCCCGAGTCTAAATATTTGTAGGTGAATTCAGGCATCGCGCGATGTACCGAAAAACAAAGAATGAAGAACTCTGATACAACCGCAATGAAATATTGCAAGGAATGGGCGAAGATAAGCCACCTTGACACACCGAAGCCTTGCTCCTATAGTAGCATCCTAAAAAAAATGATGATCTCGTGTCAAAAACCATGTCACTCAGGTCCCCCTTTGCAAAAGGGGGATACAGGGGGATTTTCCACGCGATTATCAAATCCCCCCCACCCCCCCTTTTCTAAAGGGGGGAATACATGGAATCTATTTTCGCAGGAATGACAATTTTAGACGGAACCTGGCTTTTTACGAAACCGTCAAAAATAATAAATGGAGGAAACGTGTAATGCTGCAGGATGGAGAAAAAGGCGTAATTATTCAGCGTGATAAACAGACCTATGCGGTGGCGCCGCATATTTCATGTGGCGTTGTCAGCCCCGAAACGCTGCGCAAACTGGCCGACGTAGCTGAGAAATATGGCGCGGCAGCACTGAAAATAACCAGTGCGGCAAGAATCGCGATTGTGGGACTGAAAGAGGAAGACATTGATGCTGTCTGGGCAGATCTGGGAATGTCTCCGGGGGCGGCGGTCGGCCTCTGTGTGCGGAGTATCAAGGCATGCCCAGGAACAACCTTCTGCAAGCGCGGTCAGCAGGACAGTCTTGGATTGGGCCTCAAACTGGATGAGAAATACCACGGCGCACAGGTACCCGGCAAGTTCAAATTCGGAGTCAGCGGCTGCGCGAACCAGTGCGCTGAAACCTGTATTAAAGATATCGGCATTGTCGGTTTTCCGAAAGGCTGGCGGGTCTTAGTCGGGGGCAATGGCGGGGTGAATCCCAGATTGTCACAGGAACTTGCCCGGGATCTTACCACGGAACAGGCTCTTGTGCTGACCGATACAATCATCGAATATTACAAATCGCACGCCAGTCCAAAACAGCGATTGGGCAGTATGATAGACAAACTCGGCTTCGAAACATTCAAAGCGGCAATCATTGTTTAAAGAAACATATCATATCAACATTATTCCATTTCCTTCCTTCTCCCTCAATTCTCGAGGGAGAAGGATTACGTTTAACTGAAAAGGAAGCATCGAATGAGAGATATTCTGTTCCAAGCTGCCATGGCAATAGATATATCTCTCAAAGCAAAAGAGTTAGTTCTCTTTGAGACATATTACAAAGAACTCCTCACCTGGAACAAAAAAATCAATTTAGTCTCTGTAAGATCAGATCTCGATATACCCATCAAGCACTTCATTGATTCGCTGACGCTGTTACCCTATATCAAAAGTAAAACCGGTCAGGTTCTCGACATCGGCTCAGGGGCCGGATTCCCTGGTATTCCTTTGAAGATTGCCCCGAATTCATTAACGGTCGTCCTGCTCGAGTCGTCACGTAAAAAATCCTCTTTTCTCAAGCATATAATCCGCAGCTTAAACCTCACAGACATTACGGTCATCAACAACCGCGTCGAAAGCCTGATGGAAGATGAAACCTATAGAGGCCGTTTTGAAGTGGTCATATCGAGGGCCACGTTTAAACTGCCACAACTCCTCCGGATTGGAGGATTCTTTCTCTCCCCAAACGGTATCTTAATAGCAATGAAAAGCAAAAGATCAGATGAAGAACTAACGGAAGCTGCCGACATGTCCCAAAATGTGGGATTAAAATACATCGCGAGCCACGATTTAACCTTGCCCATAACGGGCGATTTTCGCAAAATTATCATCTACGAAAAACTTCCTTGATCAAGGAAATATTCCTTCTCAAAAATGCTATTGTATGCTATGGTTCCCCCAAAATTTACGATCGTAAAAGATGTTTTTATGTTCTATTAAATCATGCGTAAAATCATATGTATAGCTAATCAAAAAGGAGGGGTTGGCAAGACAACCACTGCAATCAATCTTGCCGCATCTCTGGCGGCAGCGGAGAAGAAAACATTGCTCATCGACTGCGACTCCCAGGGCAATGCCTCGAGCGGCATGGGCATAGACAAGGACATCATCAGTAAAAAAAATCTTTATCATTCCCTCATTGGCAAGGTTCTCCTGAAAGAAGTTATTGTTAGTACGCAGTTGCCCTTTCTTGATGTGGTACCTGCCAATCAAGATCTGATAGGAATAGAGGTAGAGTTTGTAACTCTTGAAGATAGGGAAAAAAAGCTCCGCATTTTGTTGAAGAATCTGGATGCGGCGTATGACTTCATCATCATTGACTGTCCCCCATCTCTTGGATTTTTAACGGTAAACGCTCTCGTTGCTTCTGATTATTTGGTAATCCCTCTCCAGTGTGAATATTTCGCTATGGAAGGCCTTGGATATTTACTCAATACGGTGAGATTGGTTAAAGCGAGGCTGAATCCCTCATTGGCTCTTGGCGGTATTCTGCTCACTATGTTTGATACGAGAAATACGCTCTCCCATCGGGTCAGTGAAGATGTGAAAAAACATTTTGGCCAAAAGGTGTTTAAAACGATTATTCATAGGAATGTCAGATTATCTGAAAGTCCGAGTCATGGTCTGCCCATCATTCTTTACGATATTAAATCACGTGGCGCTGTTTCCTATATGGAACTCGCACAAGAAATCCTGACCAACGGGAGGATATAGATGCCGCCAAAAAGTTCCCTCGGTAAGGGGCTCGGGGCCATGTTCCCCGATCTGCTTGATGATGTCAGCACAAGGCCCTCGTATATAATATGCGGAATTGAAGAGCTTTCTCCCAACCGGTTTCAGTCCCGCAGGGACTTTAACGACCGGGAGCAGAGGCGCCTTGTAACATCCATAAAGAAGAATGGTATTATTCAACCTATTGTTGTACGAAGATCCGATACCGGTTATGAGATCATCGCAGGAGAGCGCAGGTGGAGAGCCGCCCAGGCAGCGGGACTCAAAGAAGTGCCCGTCGTTGTAAGAGATGCCGGAGATTCGGAGGCGGCTGAGCTATCCCTCATAGAAAACGTTCAGCGTGAAGGCTTGAATCCCCTTGAAGAGGCTGATGCCTACCAAACGCTGATCAATACATTCGGCTTGTCTCAGGAGGAACTCTCATCACGGGTCGGAAAGGACCGCTCAACTATTGCCAATACGATAAGGTTGCTGAAACTGCCTCAAGAAATCAAGACTGCCCTCATCAACAGAACCATTAGCCCCGGGCATGCGAGAGCCCTTCTCACGCTCGATACTCCGGGAGAGCAGATTAAAATCCTCAATGTCATACTTAAAAAGGTACTCAGCGTAAGAGAAACGGAAAGCTTGGTTCAAAAACTTAAAAAGATGCCGGCGGAGAAAAAACCCCCAAAAAAGGACCCGTTTCTCCGTGATCTCGAAAATGAGCTTTCATCACGGTTAATGACGGAAACCCATATTCATCGGCATAAAAATAAAGGGACAATAGAAATCAAGTTTAAAACAGCGGAAGAGATGAATCGACTGTTGACATTACTGATGAACCTCGCAGATAGTTAAGGGGTTCTTCTTTAAAGCAATGTATCAACAGGTGTTGAGAAACCTGTTTATAAGGTGAGCTGATTTGGATATACTTTGGGAAAAAAGTCTTCAAATTATTAAAGAAAAGGTCAGTCAACAAAACTTTGAGACATGGATCATGCCGATCAAAATATCCTCTATGGAGGGCAACAATATCACTCTGAATGTGCCCAATAAGTTTTTTAAAGACTGGCTTATCGAAAACTACCACTCTGTCATCAAGGAGACCCTCACATCCTTGGCAGGCATCGACCTAAAAGTCGATCTTCAGATCGCTCAGGAAATAAAAAAAAGTCAGAGTTCAGTTCGCCGGCATGGGGAGCACCCGGAAAAAACACGCACTCCAATTAAGTCTGTTCGATCAGGGATTAATCATTCATTAAATCCACATTACAGTTTTGAAAGATTTGTTGTCGGACCATGCAACCAATTTGCTCATGCGGCATCGGTCGCTGTAGCAGAACAACCGGCGAAGAATTATAATCCTTTGTTTATTTATGGCGGGGTTGGCCTTGGAAAAACACATCTGCTGAACGCTATCGGTTTTCATGCACTTTCTCTCCATAAAGACATGAATGTTGTATATGTCTCTGCAGAAGAGTTTATGAACGAATTGATCAACTCGATACGGTATGACAGGATGCCGAAGTTTCGAGAAAAATACAGAAACATCGACTGTCTTCTTATCGATGACATCCAGTTTATGGCCGGAAAGGAAAGAACCCAGGAAGAGTTTTTCCATACGTTTAACACCCTGCACGATTCAGGAAAACAAATCGTTGTTACAAGTGATAAATTTCCTAAAGATATTCCGAACCTGGAAAGTAGGTTAAGATCACGGTTTGAGTGGGGACTTATTGCGGATATTCAGCCACCCGAAATAGAGACAAAAATTGCTATTATAGAAAAAAAGGCCCAGGAAAACAACGTCGTTCTCCCGCACAATGTTGCTTACTATGTTGCGTCCCACGTGGAATCTAATATCAGAGAGCTCGAAGGGTATCTCATAAGGATTTCCGCCTTCTCCTCCCTGACAGGTAAAGAGATCGATCTGAACCTTACTAAAGAGGTCTTAAAAAAGATTCTTAAGCGCAATGAAAAAGAAGATGTTACCATTGAGGAAATTCTCAAAACAGTAGCCGGTAAACTTAATATTAAATTGTCGGATATAAAATCGCAAAAGAAGAATAAAAACCTTGTTTTATCAAGACAGATTGCTATGTATCTATCACGAAAAATGACTGCTTCATCGTTCCCTGATATCGGAGAAAAAATCGGTGGACGGGATCACTCAACGGTTATTTACGCCAATAATAAAATGAAAAAGGCTTTGGAAGAGGATACAACCTTAAAAAAAATTATTCAGGACATTGAAGAGACATTACTAAACAAAGCTTAACAACGGACCCATACAGGTTATGAACAGTTGTTTTTCTATCTATATAAACGGGATTACCTTAAAAAATTTACTTATCAACAATTGTAACAGGTACTATTACTACGACTACAAATTTTAAATATAATATAATATAAAATATCATAGGGAGGGTATGGTAATGAAATTTACTATTCAAAGGAGTTCTTTTCTGGAAGGTATCCAAAAGACACTAAGTATTGTGGAGAAAAAAACCACCATGCCGATCCTTAATAACATTCTCATTAGAACGGCAAATAATAAAATTACCATTGTTGCAACGGACAGGGAAATCGGGTTGGTAGCTGATTACGATGCTGAAACCTTAACTGAAGGTGATGTTACTGTTTCTGCAAGAAAACTATATGAGATGATTAGAGAGATCGAAGGGGATGTAGTTCAGTTTGAATCAAATGAAACTCACAGAGTTACGGTAACCTCTCAGAAGATCATTTATAAAATTCCCGGTTTGCCGGCGGATGATTTTCCCAGTGTTATGGATGATCGTAGTGAAGTGAGTTTTTATAACATTGCAGGACAATTAATCGAGAGGTTAATTCGTAAAACATCTTTTGCTATGTCGGGAGATGAAATGAGAAAAAATTTAAACGGCGTCTTTTTTGAAACGTTGATGGATGAAAGTGGTAAAAAAAGACTGATAATGATTGCGACGGACGGGCATCGATTGGCCATGGCAAATATGGACATGGGAGAGAAGGAATTTCTCCAGTTAGAAAAAGGAATTATTATTCCCAGAAAGGGATTGAATGAAATAAGAAGGCTCATTGAAGATGTAGAGGAGGACATTCTCGTTGGGGTACGTCAGGGTATGTGCGTCATCAGGACGAACAGCACCATGTTAAGGGTTAGCCTGGTTGATGCTGAGTATCCGGACTATAAGCGGGTCATACCGGCAGAAAAAGGAGTAGTCGTAACCGTTGATAAGGATGTAATTCTGCATGCTTTAAAAAGGATGAGTGTTATATCAAGTGAAAGATACTCTGGAGTAATCATTACATTGTCGGATGGTAAAATGGTGTTGGAGTCCACAAACCCGGATGTTGGAGAAGCTAAAGATGAGATTGAAGTAGCCTATCATGACAAGGATATCTCTGTAGGGTATAACGTTAAATATTTGATTGATGCAATAGAGGTAATTGACGAAAAGAAAGTGGTCTTTGAAATAGGTGTGGGGATGAAACCGGGCGTTATAAAAAATGATGGGAATGATGATTATATGTGCATTATCATGCCGCTAAAAGCTCAATAGAGGTAAAAGGAATAATAAAACATGACGGAACAGTATGGTGCAGATAGTATAAAAGTACTGGAAGGCCTTGAAGCCGTTCGGAAAAGACCTGCCATGTATATCGGCAGCACCGGCAAGGAAGGACTCCATCACCTGGTGTATGAGGTGGTTGATAATAGTATTGACGAAGCGGCTGCGGGATATTGCGATACCATCGAGGTCAGGATCAGGGCGGACAACAGCGTGATGGTCGATGACAACGGCCGGGGAATTCCCGTAGACATGCACAAGGAAGAGGGGATTTCGGCTGCCCAGGTTGTTCTCACCAAGCTTCACTCCGGCGCGAAGTTCTCCAATGAAAGCTATAAAATATCCGGCGGGCTTCATGGCGTCGGCGTTTCCGTCGTCAATGCCCTTTCATTGGACCTTGATCTTGAAGTGAGAAGGGAAGGGAATGTTTATCGTCAGTCTTACAGCAGGGGAGTGCCGACAAACGAGCTGATTGTCGTCGGGAAAACGAAGGGTAGGGGGACGAAGATCACCTTCAAGCCCGATCATGAAATATTCGAAGAAGTTGATTTCAGTTTCGATATTCTTTCCAACCGCCTTCGTGAACTCGCCTTTCTGAATAAGGGCGTTAAAATAACCCTGACGGACGAGAGGGACGGCAAGAAGAGTGAATTCTTATACAAAGGCGGGATCGTCTCATTCGTGGAATATATTAACCGAAACAAAGGGGTCCTCCATAAGAAGCCGATCTATTTAGACGGCGCCAAGGACGATTGCCAGGTGGAGGTAGCCCTCCAGTACAATGACACCTACACGGAAATTATCTTCTCATATGCAAACAGCATCAACACCACGGAAGGCGGATCGCATCTGAGCGGTTTTAAGTCCGCACTCACGCGGGTCATCAACAACTACGCCACGAACAACAACCTCATAAAGAACGGGAAAGACGTTATCCGGGGGGAAGACGTCCGGGAGGGACTCTCCTGCGTCATCAGCATCAAGCTGAAGGAACCCCAGTTTGAGGGACAGACGAAGACCAAGCTGGGAAACAGCGAGGTCAAGGGGCTTGTTGAGGGGATTGTCTATGAGAAAATGGGGAGTTACCTGGAAGAGAATCCCCCGGTGGCGAGGCAAATCATCGGTAAAACCCTTGATGCCGCAAGAGCAAGGGACGCGGCGCGGCGCGCCAAGGAACTCACGCGCAGAAAAAGCGCCCTGGAGGTCGGCTCCCTGCCCGGAAAACTCGCCGATTGCCAGGAGCGCGATCCTGCCAGGAGCGAGGTCTACCTTGTGGAAGGCGACAGTGCCGGCGGCTCGGCCAAACAGGGACGGGACCGGAAAAACCAGGCCATCCTGCCCCTTCGCGGTAAGGTCCTCAACGTAGAGAAGGCCCGCTTCGACAAGATGCTCCAGAACGAGGAGATAAAGGTCATTGTGACGGCCCTCGGAACGGGCATCGGGAGAGACGATTTCGACGTGAGCAAGGTCCGCTACCATAAGGTCATCATCATGACTGATGCTGATGTGGACGGCCTCCACATCCGGACGCTTCTTCTTACCTTTTTCTTCAGGCAGATGCGCGAGCTGATTGAGCGGGGATATCTCTTCATCGCCCAGCCGCCGCTCTTTAAGGTAATGGACCGAAAGAAAGAGCTCTATATTCATAACGAAGAGGAGATGAAAAATTACATCCTTGAAAACGGGGTAAACAAGTTTTCCCTCAACGTAGGCAACGGAAGCAATCTCACGGGAAGCCGACTGCTCGGGCTCATCAAGAAGGTAATGAGGATCGAAACGGTTTTGGATCGTTTTGAGAAAGAGGACAAGAACAGGACGGTCATGCAGATCCTCGCCGCTGATCCGGCCTTTTCTCCGAACGATTTCTTAAGCGAGGAATCTCTTCTGAAAGTTGCGAAACGGACAAGGATGGCCATCGGGGAAAGACTCGAAGGCTACAGCACGGAACCTGATCCGGAACACAGCAGTTATAAGCTCATTTGCGATTACCGCATGAAGGGGCAGATATTTACCACGGTCCTCGACCGGGAGATATTCAAGTCACCGAGATTTATCGAAATCAAGGACCTGCTCAATCAGGTGAGCGTCCTGGGCGAGGCGCCATACATTGTGGTAACGGACGACGAGGAGAAGGGACGGAAGGAACTCGCAAGCATGACGGCCCTCGTGGAATACGTGACGACGATGGGGCAGAAAGGTCTCACGATCCAGCGCTACAAAGGTCTCGGCGAGATGAATCCCGAACAGTTATGGGAAACCACCATGAACCCTGAAAAGAGAACCCTCCTCCAGGTAAAGGTGGAAGATGTGGTAATCGCCGACGAAATATTCACCACCCTCATGGGCGACCAGGTGGAACCCCGCAAAGAATTCATCTATAAAAACGCCCTCTACGCATCGAATCTGGATGTGTAAATAAAATTACCGGCCTTCAGAGGGAATCAAAGGTACTATGGTTCTTACGAAAATAAGGAGGGAGAGTAAATGCTCAAAGCCAAGGACATTATGACAAAGGAAGTCATTACGGTTTATCCAGAGACGGAGATTTTTCAGGTCGCGAAATTACTGATAGAACACCACATCAATGGTCTGCCCGTAGTCGATAAAGAGGGGTGCCTGAAAGGGATTATCTGCCAGGCTGATCTGATCGTCCAGCAAAGAAAGATTCCCCTGCCTTCCTTCTTCATCCTGCTCGATAGTGTTATCCCCTTAACCTCCCCTAAAAATATTGAAAAAGAATTACAGAAAATGACTGCAATTACCGCAAGCGAAGCCATGACCCCTAATCCCATAACAGTTAATCCGGATACCGGTTTGGAAGACATCGCCACACTCATGGTGAAGAATAACATACACACGTTGCCTGTCCTGGATCAAGGCAAGCTGGTTGGAATTATAGGTAAGGAGGATATTCTGCGCAGCCTGATACCCTCTGAGAAAAATAATTAAATCAGCGGCTGTTCCCAAGGATCATTTCCACGTGAGGATGAGCGACGTGGCAAATTTACAGATAAAGAGCATGGATGATAACCTTTACGCGCAGATAAAGGAACTTGCGGCCATGGAAAACAGGTCGGTCAGTCAACAGATGATATTCCTGGTAAAAGAATACCTTGCCAGAAAGAAGAATCTCCGGTCGGCGAGATCCCCGGCAAGAACCCTTTTAGAGCTTTCAGGCTCGTGGGATGACAATCGAACACCCGAGGAGATTGTCAAAGAGATTAAGGGCGCTCGCAGAAGTACGAATTAAAATCAGCATCGTCACCAGCATGGAATTGTATTATGGCGCCTATAAATCATGGGGGAATGGGGACAGGCTACTTGATCAACCATGAGAAAAAATAAGATACTCTATTCTATCGATATTGAAGATGTTCAGAATGTTGCCCAGCAGGAACTGGGCAGAGAGCTAACTGTTGAAGAACTGAAAATTGTCGAAGATAGAAGCGGTGATCAGTTTGACTGGTACGGGTCAATTGTTGCTGTGTTAGACGAACATATAACAACGCATGAATCTTTCGAGGATTAGTGATGACGTTATTGTAAAATTTTAAGCCCCCTATTCCACCATGCTGTTCAAGGAATGATTAGTCCGTTAATTCAATGTCATTCTCGCAGCACCACTCTCTGAGAGCCGCTTTCTGTCGCGTATCTTCGTATGTGTACCATTCCTCAAGTAAGCCTTTTGCCTCGAGAAACTCTTTGAATCTCGCGTAAGCTCCCCTGTGTCGAAAAATATTATGAACCCATCCTACCTCAGTGGGTAAACGTTCTGACATGAATTCAATCACAAGTGTTTTGCCGAGGTCCAATTCGTTTTTATGGGGTATTTCGATATACTTTTCAGGATCATCAATATCCTCCGGCAAGTCATCGGAATCGCCCAAGTCGGAAGTATAAAATATCTCTCCGGTATCTCTGCATAGAATGGCAGATCTCGCATACTCCGGTGCAGAGCCAACGAAAAAAAATGCGTTCTCGATATCGTTAAAGCTAACAGCCATAAAGGTATACCTCCTTTTTTTCTTCGGCTAACTGTTACAGAAGGGATGCTGCAATAAGTTACATGGTGAGGATAATAGAATTAAACACCCTATTGCAGAAAGCCATCCGGGTCGGGGAAAGTATTCAAGTGATACTACCGGGTGATTTCTATACCGTGTTTCAATATGTGGTTCAGGAGAGTACCCGGCGTCGCTTTTCTGACCTGCGATGGTGCAAAACCGAGAACATCCATTGGATAGGGGATGTCCCAGGCAGCTTTACCGAGATAACCAGCCCTGTCCCAGAGACTCATCCTTTCAAACAGGGGTGACACGTCAAACAGGGGTGACACGACGGCCAGGTCCACATCGCTTTCCTCACCGGCTTCAAGACTCGCATGTGATCCAAACAGAAATACGCGCTCAACAGGTACGCCCATATCCCTTAGATTTTTGATATAGCGGTTGATTATACTTCTGATTTTAGGTGTTGCTTTAGCCATTTTATCATCATACAGATACCGGCCTGTCTTATACATTGCATCTGCTGTTTGCATGTCATAATTCGAGGTGGCTACCCAGTTCTTAACAATTTTATTCAAGGGGCCTCCAGTTCGAACAGCTATCTTTTGTAATCAGCATAAGAAAATCAGACACATCTGTCAATGAGAATTCGTAGGAACGCAGCTTCTTTGAGTAATAAAAACTCCGTCACCTGCAGGAGGTTCCGTGCGTGTGACCATATGGAAAGCATCCGTCAAAATCATAGGTGAGCATATAATGCTGGTTTTGCAAAAGCACGGTTACCTTGAACGTCACAGTTATTCTACAGCGGATATTTTGCCGCATATTTTAACCGGCATAAAGATAAAAAATAAGGCGACTTATTCGGCAAAAAATGGTATAAGAATGCACAAAATACCTGCAATGTAACTATTTTAAATTGCAGGATTTTTGGGATATCAAAACACACGATGAGGGCTTGAGAAAAATGGAGCAGATTTACCAGAAGACTATTCCCATCAATATCGAAGATGAAATGAAGAACTCCTACATGGCTTACGCGATGAGCGTGATTATCGGCCGCGCCATTCCGGACGTCCGGGACGGCATGAAGCCGGTTCATCGCCGGGTTCTCTACGCCATGTCGGAAATGGGGAACGTCTGGAACAAGGCCTATAAGAAATCCGCCAGGATCGTCGGAGATATCATCGGTAAGTATCATCCCCACGGCGATACCGCCGCCTATGACACCCTTGTCCGGATGGCCCAGGACTTCTCCATGCGCTACCCCTTGATTGACGGACAGGGAAATTTCGGCAGCGTGGATGGAGATCCGCCTGCCGCGATGCGTTACACGGAGATCAGGATGGCGAGACTTGCCGAGGAAATGCTTGCTGACCTGGAAAAAGAAACGGTTGATTTTGTCCCCAACTACGATTCCTCCATGGAGGAGCCGACGGTCCTTCCCGCGCGGATACCCGCGCTTCTCCTGAACGGTTCCTCGGGGATTGCCGTGGGCGTGGCTACCAACATCCCTCCCCATAATTTAAGCGAACTCATTGAAGGGACGATTGCCCTGATCCACAATCCGGAGATCACGATTGAAGGACTGATGCTCCATATAAAAGGCCCCGATTTCCCGACTGCCGGTTTCATCAACGGGAGGGAAGGGATCATCTCCGCCTACCAGACGGGCAGGGGGTCCATCCACATGAGGTCCAGGGCGATTATCGAGAGAAACGCGAGGAACGACCGGGAGAGCATCATCGTCACGGAACTCCCCTATCTCGTGAATAAGGCCAATCTGATCGAGAAGATTTCCGAGCTGGTAAAAGAGAAAAAGCTGGAAGGCATCTCCGATCTCCGTGATGAGTCAGACCGGGAAGGGATACGGATCGTCATTGACCTGAAGAAAGATGAGCCCTCCGGAGTCATTCTCAACCAACTCTACAAGCATACCCAGATGGAGACAAATTTCGGGGTTATCATGCTGGCGATTGACCGCAGTCAGCCGAGGGTGCTCAATCTGAAGGAAGTACTTCAAAAGTTTGTAGATTTCCGCAAGGAGGTTATAACCCGTAGAACGATCTTTGACCTTCGGAAAACGAAAGAAAGGTCCCATATCCTGGAAGGGCTGATCATTGCCCTCAACCACATTGATGCCGTGGTTCAGCTCATTAAGAAATCCAAAAGCCCCCAGGAGGCCGCACATGCGCTCTCCGAGAATTTTGGTCTTACGGAGATTCAGGCGCGGGCTATTTTGGACATGCGTCTGCAGAGGCTTACCGGGCTCGAACAGGACAAGATTCTTGACGAGTACAGGGAACTGTCACGGTTAATCGTCACGTTGCAGGGCATCCTGGATGATCTGCAGAAGGTGCTCGATATCATCGTGGCGGAACTGGGGGAGATCAAGAAAAAGTATGGCGATGACAGACGCACAGAGATCGTGGCGAGCGTAGACGATATTAATATTGAAGACATGATTGTGGAAGAAGACATGGTGGTGACCGTATCTCATTACGGCTACATTAAAAGGAACCCTGTCAGCCTTTACCGAAGCCAGCGGCGTGGCGGGAAGGGAAAGGTAGGCATGGGGACCAAAGAAGAAGATTTTGTTGAGAAAATCTTTATCGCTTCCACCCATCACTATATTCTGATTTTTACGAATTTGGGGCGCGTGTACTGGTTGAAGGTGTATCAGCTTCCACAGGCCGGGCGGGCGGCGAAGGGCAAAGCCATCGTAAATCTGGTTAATCTGTCGCAGGGGGAGAGGGTGGCCGCAATCCTGCCTGTCAAGGAGTTCGTTGACGGTAAGTACATAATTATGGTGACAAGGAAAGGCATTGTCAAGAAGACCGACCTGGTGGCCTACTCGCACCCGCGGGCCGGGGGAATCATCGCCATCACGATTGATGAAGGGGACGAACTCATTGGCGTTCAGTTGACGCTGGGAGACCAGGATGTCTTTCTGGGAACAAGGAAAGGGCAATCCATCCGTTTCCATGAGCAGGACGTCCGGGATGTGGGAAGGACGGCCAGGGGCGTTATCGGCATCCGCATGGACGATGACGATGCAGTGGTCGGGATGGAGATCCCTTCGGAGGGCAATTCCATTGTAACCGTTTCTGAAAACGGCTACGGCAAACGAACGGATGTGGAAGAGTACCGGAGGCAGAACCGGGGCGGCCAGGGCGTTATCAATCTCAAAACGGTATCCAAGATAGGAAATGTTTCGGGGGTTCTCCAGGTTACGGGTGAGGAAGACATCATACTGATCAGTAACGCGGGGAAAATCATACGGTTGAAGGTTCCGGAAGTTCCCCTTCTGCATAGGAGCACGCAGGGGGTAAAACTGATCGAGATTGATCCCGACGAAAAACTGGTTGGCGTGGCCCGCGCCGAGAGGGAAGCGGAGGAAAAGGACGACGATCTGTTGCAGGAAGGTGAAGAGGAAGAAGCCGTAAACGGGTTAGAAGACGACGCCGGCGGTCAGGAAGATGTGACGTGATTCTGGAAGTTATGGCGGCCTTTGTGATAGGATAATCATAACGATGGAGAGATACAAGGTATTCGATCACACGGCGGATTTGGGGCTGGAAATATACGGTAAAACGGTGAAAGAGTTATTTGCCAATGCGGCCTTTGCCGTTTTTGACATTATTACCGACCTGAATCGCGTAAAGGCAACCGAGGAACGAACAATTATCGTGGAGGGAGAAGACTGGGAGGATCTCCTAGTGAACTACCTGCGTGAAGTCCTCTATATGTTTAACGGTGAGGGTCTTTTGCTGAAAGAATACTCCATAATAGAAATAGACCCGCAGCACCTCCAAGGACGGGTGTCCGGAGAACTTTTTAATCCCTCAAAACACAGGATCAACACGGAAATTAAGGCGGTAACCTATCACCAGGTTACGGTCAGAGAAACGCCGGAAATGTGGATGGGGCGGGTAATTTTTGATGTCTGAAATCATGTCAGGGCTTAAAAAACTTGACGATTGCCGGTGGATGGTTCCCCAGACCGGTGGAATGAAGGTCCCGGGAATCATTTATTCAAGCGAAAGACTCATCAGGGAAATGGGGGCCGATGAGAGCCCGAAGCAGGTGGCCAATGTTGCGCACCTGCCCGGTATTGTTAAGTATTCACTGGCCATGCCTGATATGCACTGGGGGTATGGTTTCCCGATAGGTGGCGTTGCGGCCTTCGATCTTAAAGACGGTATTATTTCCCCGGGCGGTGTGGGGTATGATATCAACTGCGGATGCAGGCTGGTGACAACCCGTCTTGAGTATAATGATATCAAGGATAGCGTGAAGGAACTGATAAGCGCCCTGTTTAACGATATCCCTACCGGTGTTGGTTCCAAGGGTGTCCTTAAACTCTCCGCCAAGGAAGAAAAGAAGGTTCTGATCGAAGGAGCAAAGTGGGCGGTAAATCATGGGTATGGGACGGCCGATGATCTGGAAACGACGGAAGACAGGGGGGCAATGGCAGGCGCCGATCCCGAAATGGTCAGCGCGAGGGCAATTGAGCGCGGACGGGAGCAGTTGGGTACCTTAGGGTCTGGCAACCATTTTCTGGAGATTGAGGTCGTCGAGGAGATCTTTGATAAAGCAGCGGCAACTGCCTTTGGCCTTGAAACGGGTCAGATCGCCGTTCTCATTCACAGCGGTTCCCGGGGGCTCGGCTATCAGGTCTGTGATGATTACTTGGCCAGGATGGTGAAACATGTCGGTGATCTGGGAGTTTCCCTCCCGGACAGACAGTTAGCCTGTGCGTATCTGGATTCTCCCCGGGGGAAGGAATACTTTGCCGCTATGGCCTGTGCCGCCAATTATGCCTGGGCCAACCGTCAAATGCTGATGCACTGGACACGGGAGACCTTCGAACGTACCTTGAGGAAGGGGCCCCGCGAATTAGGCATGCGGCTGCTTTATGACGTCTGCCATAATATTGCCAAGATCGAAACGTTTCCCATCGACGGTAAAGAGGTTCCGCTGTGCGTACACAGAAAAGGTGCAACGCGGGCCTTTCCACCCGGCCATCCTGCCCTTCCGGCGCAATACAGCAAGGCAGGTCAGCCGGTATTAATCCCCGGCGATATGGGCACAGGTTCATATGTGCTTGCGGGAACGGAGAAAGCCTTTACGGAGACTTTCGGAAGTACCTGCCATGGAGCCGGGCGTATCATGAGCCGCACCCAGGCGACAAAAGCCGGCAGGGGAAGATCAATAGCACGGGAGATGGCTGATAAGGGTATTATCATCATGGCGAGCGGGAAAGGAACCCTCAGTGAAGAGATGCCGGAGGCATATAAGAATTTAGATCAGGTAGTGGAGGTTGTCCACAAGGCCGGCATCTCCAGGAAAGTCGCAAAACTCAAAGCATTGGGCTGTATCAAGGGGTAACTGCAGCAGGAATGCCTATCTTCGAATAAATTCATTTACAGATATTACTTTTGCATAAGGAACAGCCAGTGCAGCCATAAATGCCGCATGGACTTTGTTCGCTTCTACGATCATCCCTTTATGCTCCAGATTACGAGTGGCACAGGCATCTTCAATAACCGTACATCGAAATCCATAATCAAATGCTGCACGTGTTGTTGCGTCAACACACATGTGACTCATTGCCCCGCAGATGACCACTGCCTCCACCCCGGATCTTTTAAGAATATTCAACAGATCGGTATCCCTGAAGCTATTGGGAAAGAGTTTTTCAATGACGACTTCACCTGGCTGCGGAGCCACCGACGTGTGTGTTTCAACCCCTTTTGTGTTTGGTAAGAAGAATGTTGCCCCGGGACGTTTTGAAATATGTTGAATATGAATGATGGGAAGTTGCTCTTCCCTGCCCTGCTGAAGCAATACTCCTGCATTATGGGCCGCTTGTTCCATGTTGACAAGCTCCATATTCCCGCCGGGGAAATAATCGTTTTGAATGTCGATTAAAATCAATCCCTGTTTCATTTGTACTCCTTACATGGCGATTAGCCCTGGTAACTTGTAATAAATGGGGTTATTCCCGATTTTGCGGGAATAACCCTGGAGGCAGCAGAACGTGATCATGGCGTGGCGTCGTACTTCCGCTTCCACGTGGTAAACGCAGCCTTAACCGCTTCAACAGACCCGTCAATACCGAGCTTCCCCGTGTTGATGACCATGTCGTAATGCGAGGGATCCGTCACGTCTGCATTGAAATGTTTTTGCAGATAAGCGCGGCGGTCTGAATCTGTTTTTATGACATATTTTTCCGCCTCGGCATTGGAGGAACCAAAATCGTGCATCACATTCTGAATTTTGATTTCCATAGAGGCAATGAACCGCAACCTGAATGTATCCTCAGGAGGCAGGATATACTGTGCTCCCCTGCCTACGATGACGACATTCCCCTGTCTTCCGAAGGTTCCGATAACCTTTGTGAGATGATGGAGATAGGTATCAACCCACAGGTGGCGGGTTTCGAACAGGGAGGATAGCCAGTCATCCCTTCTTGTAATCTGCTTTTCGTCAAGGGATTCAATAAGTTTTGCGCTTATATCAGCACTTTCCGCTATTTTTTGGATGATTTGGGCCCCGACCAGATCCATCTTCAGTCCATCAGCGAGTCTTCTGGCTATTTCGCTGCCGCCGGTTCCGGGCTCTCGGGAAACGGTGATCACCGGGCCGGGTTTTGCCTTTATGGCTTTCCGCTCCGTTGTCATGCTTTTCCATTTAGTCAATTGCTCCTCTACCATCGAATTGAGCGAACGGGTTTGTCCCTTCATGACAGCACCTCCTCTTTTAAAAGGTTGTTATGTTTTACGAAGTCGTCCACAGTTAACCCCGTTTACTGCTTTTGTACGACATCATCCTGTTTAAAAAGAATACAGCTTCTCACCTGGCAGCACAGTAAATCCATTTTTGAGAAGTACATCAATTGCGTTATCCGGAGAATCGAAACGGAAGATGATCACGGCATTCTCACCGCTTTTTTCTACAAAGGCGTACAGATATTCAACATTAATACTATGCTTCGCCAGTATTTCCAGGATACTGTGAAGACCGCCGGGACGATCAGGCACCTCGACTGCCACTACGGTTGTCCGGCTTACTCTCAGGCCATTATCATTAAGCATTTTAAGCGCTGCAGCTACATCGTTAACAATCAGCCGGAGAATTCCGAAATCTGAGGTATCAGCAAGCGAGAGGGTTCTGATGTTAATATTCGCGTCCTTCAGCAGCCGTGTGACATTT
Source organism: Deltaproteobacteria bacterium (assembly GCA_026388545.1). NCBI lineage: Bacteria > Pseudomonadati > Myxococcota > Myxococcia > Deltaproteobacteria bacterium. Next base: position 38,673 of record JAPLJS010000078.1, on the reverse strand, counting down.
TCAAGAGCCCCCGGCTTATTCTCCAGGAATATGGATATCTGTTCTACCTTCATATGTCCTCCTTATGAATTCGAAGAGAAAGTGAGTATATGGAAGTTTCCATTAAATTTTTCGCTTATCGATTACGCAGCTGGCCTTCCCTTCAAATCGTTGTAATGATTTTGGTTCTACCAGTTTTACCTTTGCGTTCACCCCGAGATAGTCTTTCAGGTCTTTGACGAGGTGCTTTTCCAGATTTTGCAGGGAGCGGACTTCGTCTGCGTTTGCAAATATCTGCTCACTTACTTCAACCTGAACCTCCAGGGTGTCCATGGTGCCGGTCCTGTCCACAATGAGTTGATAGTGCGGCTCAAGTCCTGTAATGCCGACGAGAACTGCCTCAATCTGGGAAGGGAAGACGTTGATACCTCTGATAATCAGCATGTCGTCGCTTCTGCCGGTCACCCGGTCCATTCTGATATGGCTTCTGCCGCAGCGGCAGGGTTCCGCAATCAGCCGAGAGATGTCCCGCGTGCGATACCGGACGAGCGGGAATGCCTCCTTCGTGATGGTCGTGAAGACCAGTTCTCCCTCTTCGCCGTACGGCAATATTTCACCGGTTTCCGGATGGATTATCTCCACAATAAAGTGATCCTCAAATACATGCATTCCGTGGCGGCCTTCCAGGCATTCCATAGAAACGCCGGGACCCATAATCTCCGAAAGACCGTAGATATTAAGGGCGGTGAGGTTCAGCTTGTTTTCTATTTCGTCCCGCATCTTCTCACTCCACGGCTCGGCGCCAAAGATACCGACACGAAGCTTGAGCGAGTGCATGTCGACACCCATGGCCGCGCCCTGCTCCGCCAGATTCAGAGCATATGAAGGTGTACAGCAGATTGCCGTGGGCCCAAAGTCCTGTAAGATCATGATCTGCCTTTTTGTATTCCCGCCTGACATGGGTATGACGCTGGCCCCCAGTTTTTCAGCGCCGTAATGGGCGCCGAGACCGCCGGTGAAAAGGCCGTATCCGTAAGCGTTGTGGATAATGTCATTCTTGTTCAAGCCTGCGGCCACAAAACATCTCGCCATCAGTTCCGACCAGGTATCGATATCCCTCTTTGTGTATCCGACGACGACGGCTCTGCCGGTTGTTCCTGATGAGGCATGGAGCCTTACAATGCTGCTCATCGGTGCGGCAAAGAGGCCGAAGGGATAGTTGTCTCTCAGGTCCTGCTTTGTCGTGAAGGGAAGCCGCCGGATGTCTGACATTGTCTTGATGTCGTCCGGATTGACGCCGGCTTTATCAAAAGCCTTCTTGTAAAAGCCAACCGTGTGATAGACGCGCTGCACGACCTGTTGCAATCTCTTTAACTGCAGGGTTTCTAAAACCTCCCGGGGTAATGTTTCGAAGTCCTCGTTGTAAATCATCGGTGTAGCCTCCACTTCATGTTTCTATTTTATTGATGAAGACAGAAGTTAGTAGACAGAATACAGTATACAAAGAAAGCTCCCCTTCTGTCTCCTGACTTCTGAAGTCTATTGTATGATTTAATATATCAAAAGTTAATAAAGGGGGCAATAAACATTCTGGCAAGAAACAGAATATTTAACTTTTCTGCTTTGCGGAAAGTACGAGGATATGGTACTTGTTGCACGCGTATTATGACCGGAGTTAATAATGCGGGGTAAGGGTAATGAAACTGATAATAAGTCGAAAATTGCTTGCAAGCTACCTGGCCATGGCTCTGCTTACCATCATGGCAAGCGCCTACGCGATTTTCAGCCTCCAGAGTCTCAATCAATTAGCGTATACCATTATCGATCATGATTTTTTCGTCGTCGATAACAGCAAGAAAATGATGGATGCACTGCTTGCCCAGGAAAGTGCCGAAAAAAAGTATCTTATTCTTAAAGATCCGTCAATCGCGGAACTTTTCTGGATGCGAAGCCAGGAATTTAAAAACGTCATCGAGAATTTTAAAAAAAATAATATACCCGGTTTGAAAAAAGCCCTGTCGCAATTGTCATTACTGCATAACCGGTATGATGAGCTTTTCAACCAAGAGGTAACAATGGTTCAGGACAATCGTTTGGAGGATGCCGCCAAGGTTTCTGAAACGGATTGTAAAAAAACCATTGAAGAAATCGCCACATCTTTGCGTGAAATCCGCATGAAGGCCGAAAATAATATAGATACAGGAATGAACCTTATTAAGACACGGGGTGTAAACGCTTCCAGAATGACGATGACCCTGAGCGTAATAAGTCTTTTTGTAGGATTGGCCTTGGCGCTTCTCATTACGTATAATATTTCCAGACCTCTCAGGGAACTGAAAAAGGCTACGGAACAGATTGCCGAGGGAAAGTTCGAATACAATCTTAATATTAACCGCCATGACGAGATAGGCAGCCTGGCAGATGCGTTCAGTTTCATGACGGAACGCCTTAAGGTTCTTGAGACACTCCTTCTTGATGCGAGCCCTCTAACCGGTTTGCCGGGTAATCTGGCGATTGAGAAGGAGATTGAAAAAAGGTTTTCAGAAAAAAAACTATTTACCCTCTGCCATGTCGATCTTGATAATTTCAAACCTTTCGCCGATAAATATGGTTATGCATGGGGCAGCGAAGTCATCAAGGAGGTGGCTCATATCCTGACTAACCATTTGCGGATAACAGAGCATGAAGGCGACTTTGTTGGTCATGTTGGTGGTGACGATTTTATTATCATTTCCGAACCTGAGCGGACAGAGCAGTTATGTCAGAAGATCGTCGATGAGTTTGATCTTCGTATTATGCGGTTTTATAGTGAGAAAGACAGGCAGAAAGGATTTATCATGGGAAAAGACAGACAGGGGAACCAGCAAAAGTTTCCCCTTATAACCATGACGATTGCTATAGTTACCGACGACGGGACACATTTTCAGGGGTCGTTGGATATGGCGAAGAAAGCAGCGGAGTTGAAGGAATATGCAAAGACACTACCGGGAAGCAACTATGTCAAACTGGAAGAGTTGGAAAAGGTATCATAAATATATAGTTTGTGTGCTTTTTGTCCTGTTGGGGGCCTGTACTTCTCTGCCCTCCCCGGTAGATGAAAAGGGCTTGTTCAAAAGATCCCCTTCCGATACGGACCTCTTTAATAAGGGAATGTCATATTTAGGAAGCAACGAGAAGGCGGCGGATTATACAGGAGCCAGGTCGACATTTGATGAATTACTGAAAATATATCCCGACAGCAAGTGGCGGAGCATCTCTGAGGCGCTAATCCGCCTTATTGATGGTATGCAATCATGTAAGGAAAAGAGCAGCGCCGACAGGGTATTGATAGAAAAGACCAGGGACGATAAGGCCAGATTCCTGAGGGAGAATGAACAGTTGAAGAAGGATAACCGAAATTTGCTTGAGGAGACAGCGAGACTCATTCAGGCAAATGAGCTCCTGAAAAAAGACATTCAGCTTTTGAAAAGTTTGGAGGTTCAACTGGAGAAACGGGAAAAAATGCTAAGGTAAAGATATAAACCTGCCGATAATGAAAAGTGAAGGTACCGGTTTTTCTCGCCAGGAGATCACTATCATGGGTGGGGTATGCAGAGGACTATTGAGAAAGATAATCTAAAAGTCGGCATGTATGTCATTTTGCCCAACTCGTGGTTTAATCATCCCTTTGCAACGAATGAATTTTTAATAAAATCTAAAGATCAAATACGAAAGATTAATGAAAGCGGCATTCATAAAATCATCGTTGACACCGAAAGAAGCATAGTTGCCGAAGAAGAGCGCAAGCCCGAACCTCGACCTGAGCAAACCTCAAAACCCCTGTCAAGAAACATCGTACCTGATGAACTCAGAGATGCGATTCATAATGCAAAATTACCGCCCCAGGAAAAAGCAAAAGCCGTGCAGGCCCATTCCTTTACGATGATAAGTAACCTGCTCGATAACCCCACTGCTGAAAATATCAGCGATACAAAAAAAGTTATTGCGGAAATTGTTGATCTGATTCTTACGGATGATGCAACATCCTTATACCTGCTCAGCATTACATCCCATGATTTTTATACCTATACGCATTCTGTCAATGTGGGTTTCCTGGCAGTTTCACTCTCAAAAGCGCTTTTTAAGAAATCAACGGTTCATAACATGCATGAATTGGGGGCCGGGTTTTTCCTTCATGATCTGGGAAAGGTGCATCTAGATCCGGCAATTATCAATAAGCCGGGCAAACTGACGGAAGAAGAGATGACCAAGATGAAGCAGCACCCCCACATGGGGTATAAGGTTCTCTATGAGACCAACCAATTGACTCATGAATGCAAGAAGATAGTGTTGCAACACCATGAAAGATATGATGGCAAGGGATATCCGCGAGGACTCAGAGGAGACGAAATTCATCTCTATGGAAGGATTTGCTCTATCGCCGACGTGTTTGATGCGCTGACGTCAGATCGCCCTTACAGGCAGAAAATAAGTACTTTTCCCGCCCTTAAATTAATGAAAGAGCAAATGATCGAGCACTTCCAAAAAGAACTTTTTGATCAGTTTGTCCTGCTTTTCAGTAAGTGATGCTTAGGCTTATAGAGAAGCTGTAGCTGATGGGAGCTTAATATCAGCGTAAAATCCTGTTTTTTATAGCCTCTACGCAGAGATCGAAAGGTTTTTTAATGGAGCTGTCATACGGCCTGCCATTCAGATAGAGATATATTACTTTGATTTCTTTAAGTTTATCCTGATCAACCAAGAGAGGATTTTTGTCCAAGACAACAAAATCGGCGATCTTGCCCTCAGAGAGGGTACCCCGGTTATCGTCGTCGAAAGACAGACGGGCGCCCCAGTTTGTGTACATCCGCAAGGCGTCCAGTACAGGTATCCGCTGCTCCGGATGAGGATGATTGCAGGCAGAATAAATTCCTTGGAAGGGATCAGGGGGTGTACATGGTGCGTCAGAACCGCCTGCTATGGTCAGCCCGTAATCCAACATGCTTTTCAATGGAATAAGATTGTTGGCGCGATCACCCAGAATTCCGGTGAGATAGTCCATTGGTTCCTCCTTCCAGTGCAGAAAGGCGGGCTGTACCGAAACCCAGAAGCATCTTCTCTTCGGGATGAATTGTTTCATAACTCCTTATGATCGTGATGAGTTCTCCGAAATTCTGTACATGACGGACATCAAGCGTCGCCCGAAAAAGGGAGTAGGACGCAAAATGCATATGGGTGTCGGCAAAGGCAGGGACGATACATTTACCTTTCATATCTATCCGGTTCTGAATTCCCCGATAAGAATCAGGTACGGCATCGCCAACGAACACAACTCGGCCGCCGTCTTCAATGAGGACGTTAAATATCCTGTTATTATCTTCGCAGGATATAAAAACACCGTTTTCAAATATTTGCATGACGTCCCCGGATGATTAGTTTGTCTTTACAATGGCAAGCAGTTGTCGCTCGATTTCTTCTTTGGACAGTGTGCCGACCAGCCTGTTGACGAGCGTTCCGTTTTTAAACAACAGCATCGTAGGTATATTCCGGATGTTATATTTTGATGCGGTAAGAGGATTTTCATCTATATTCAGTTTTACGAACTTGACGCCACCTGCGTATTTTAGTGCAAGGTCTCCCAGAATTGGTTCCAGCGTGCGGCATGGTGCGCACCAGGGTGCGAAGCAATCCATCAGGACGGAGTCGGAAGATGAGAGGACTTCTCTTGAAAATGTTTCATCAGTGATGTCCACAGGATACCCCTCACCGCCCCTGATGACGAGAGGCACGCCGCATTTGCCGCACAGGGGCCTCTGATGGAGGCGATTTTCAGGCATGCGATTTTTCGTTTCACAACTGAGACACCTGATAATGATATCATCGAGATGGGCATGGCATCTGCCGCATGTGGGCCGGTCATGAAGGCGGTCCTTTGGTATACGGTTCTTTGTTCCGCAGTTGAGGCACCTGATAATCATTTCATCGTATGTCATTGTGATCCTCAACGGGTTTTAGAAAGCTGTTAGAATGCCTTTTGGAAATCACGATCTTTAAAGACAGAAGTCACCATCTGATCAATCAGCCGGTAGGACCTTTTTTCAAGTTCTTTGAGATCAGTGCTGGATGACGGTGGCATCGTTACGGCATAATCCTTCTGGAATTTTGACTCACCATTTTTAAATAATAAGATCTGGAATTTGCACTCTTGGTCTGTCATAGAGGTCAACACAAGCTGAAGCTCTACCACCCCCCGGGGCGCTTGTGCACTTGGCGGCGGCGCCGCTCCCCACCAGTAAGGATGATAAGGATGCGCGTAACCGCCATAAGTCTGATCAAGGACCTTGATACCGGCATGCTTGAAGGCTTTCTGAAAACAGGACCATAAATACGACTCAAGGTGTACCGGAGCCTCATAGGTCACCTTCTTGTCCGCGCTGGAATATCCCCATGAGGTCGTATTGCCCGCCTGGTTTATAAAATTGTCCATAATCACCGTCTTGCCCTTGACACGGCCGATGTCCGACGACCGGAAGCCCGGTGAGTAATTGTCCTGCTTCACGGCGACCTTCATTCCGCCTCCTGCACACCCGAACATGAACAGGGCCGCTATGATACATACACTATATCGAACCTGCTTTAATCCCCTTTTCATCCTCTTCCTCCTCGATGGTTTATTATTTATTTAAAATTAGCTTTGTCCTAGGGCAAGTGTAAGGTAAAACGAGCGTGTGTGTCAAGGTTAAATGACCACACTCTTTTGCAGCCCTGCCATGGATATTGAAAGAACGTTGGGTTATATGAGCTAAGGAAGAAAATCAGTTTCATGGTTGCCAAATCTATTGATTTCCTGAGTCAGGATCGCCGGAAGACTAAGGAACTGGTAGCGATTCGTGGAAAGGGCGGATGGTTTGTTGAAGCAGATCGAACGGATCACACGATCAGTGAAGACAGTAGCGCCTGGAAGTAAAAAAATCTAACAAAAAGAATGTCCTCCGTAGCATGGGCGTTACGGGGTACTTTTACTGTCTGTGCAGGAGTTTGGCGTTGTAGCGGAGAAAAAGAGGGCCAGACAGCTTGGGCATAACACAAACAGCGAACGTTTTCCGTCATGATCGTTATTGACGCGTTGCGCGATCCAGTTCTTGCTATGTGCTACCGCTATGATCATGGCAAGTGTGTCTATACCCTCAACATCTTCAGGAGTTATATTTTTTTCAGGCCACTCGAAGAGATCAGAATTTCCGCATACACGGCATGTTAAATTACAGGAAAGAAGTACAACACCCTGAGAGGTTTTAATACCGTCACCGGTAATGATTATATCTGAGGTTTTTTTTTCAACCACTTTTTAATCCTTTCATAATTTGCTTTTTGAGGCGCAGAGTATAGAGAAAGTCTGAATGCCTGTCAAACAAAAAAGATCACCGAATTGCCTTTTCGATTGCGGTTTTATTGGTTTTCCATCAGTGCCTTCAGCTCCGCCCCTTCTATCTTTTCCTTCTCCAGGAGCAACTGGGCGCCCTTCTGCAGAATATCTTTCTTACTTCTGAGAATATCCAGCGCTCTGGCATACTCCGTGCCGATGACTGCCTTTATTTCCTCGTCAATTGCTTCTGCCGTGGCGTCGCTGTAGTCGCCCGCCTCCCGCATGCCCATATCCAGAAATTGGGGCCGCTTCTCATGGGCAAAATATACCTGACCCAATCTGTCGCTCATCCCGTATTCCTTGATCATGCTCTTTGCGATGTCTGTGGCCCGGGCCAGATCGTTATGGGCGCCTGTGGAAATGTCTCCGAATATGATTTCTTCTCCCGCCCTGCCTCCCAGGAGAGAGGCGATCTTGTTGAGGAGTTCGGTTTTTTTCATGAGGTAGCGATCCTCCGTAGGAACCTGCATGGTATACCCGAGGGCGGCAATGCCTCGCGGGATTATGGAGATTTTTTGTACCGGATCGGTCCCCGGTAAAGAGAGAGCCACAATGGCATGGCCCATCTCGTGATAGGCCACGATTTCCCTCTCATTGGCATTGATCAGGCGGTTCTTCTTTTCAAGTCCGGCAACAATCCTCTCGACGGCCTCCTCGAAGTCGGGCATCCCTACCTCTTTTTTGTCTCTTCTGACGGCCAGCAGCGCCGCTTCATTCACCAGATTGGCGAGGTCCGCTCCTACCATACCCGGGGTCATGCTCGCCAATTTTTCCACGTCAAGGTCTTCCGCTGCTTTTATATTTTTCAGGTGAACCTTCAGAATCTCCACCCGTCCTATCTTATCAGGGCGGTCCACAAGGACATGACGGTCGAACCGGCCGGGCCTGAGGAGCGCGGGGTCCAGGATTTCCGGCCTGTTCGTTGCGGCCATGAGAATAACCCCCACCTTCGGGTCGAAGCCGTCCATTTCCACCAGAAGCTGATTCAGTGTCTGTTCCCGTTCGTCATGCCCTCCAACGGCCCCGAAGCCGCGGGCCTTTCCCAGGGCATCAAGTTCATCAATAAAGATGATACAGGGGGCCTTCTCTTTGGCCTGGACAAAAAGATCCCGCACCCGGGACGCCCCCAGCCCTACGAACATCTCCACAAATTCCGATCCGGAGAGGCTGAAAAAGGGTACGCCGCTTTCACCGGCAACGGCCTTGGCCAGGAGGGTTTTACCTGCCCCCGGGGGGCCTACCAGGAGGATGCCCTTGGGTATCCGTCCTCCCAATTCGCCGAATTTGCCCGGATTTTTTAAAAACTCAACAACCTCTATCAGCTCCTGTTTTGCTTCGTCAACACCGGCGACATCTTTGAAGGTAACGTTCAATTCGTTTTCCATGTATATCTTTGCCTTGTTTTTGCCGAGGGTCATGAAACCGGCCTGCTGGGCGCCCATCTTCTTCATGAAGAAGTACCAGATGCCCACAAAGAGTAGTATGGGGAAAACCCACGAAAAGAGGTCGCGGAGAAAAGTCGATTCGATTTCCCCTTTGAAAACGATTTTGTACTGCTCAAGCAAGGTGGATAATTCCGGGTCAACCCGGATGGTTTTGAAGTCCTTGGCCTCATCCGGAGCGCCCCCGTCCATCTTCATCTTTCCCTGAATCTGATTGGCCGTTATCGCGACTTCCACGATCTTTCCCGACTTGAGGAGATTGAGAAACTGGCTGTAAGGGATCGTCTGAACGGCAAACATGGAGGAGATGTAACTCTGGACAATCAAAACCACCCATATTCCCAAAAGGACATACCAAAGTGAAAATTTGTAATGTTTTTCCATGTATCTCTCCCGGAAGTTAGTCTGTATACTATAAACGTGAGGCCTTAGATATATGTTCCTTTTAATGGCATGCTCAAAGCTAAGTATTCCTTATTACATAGAGAGTATAAATGCGAATCAGGTTTTTTACCACTCTTTTTTAGAATTCCAGAAACTGTATAATCGTCTTTGTGAGGTCAATTGTTCCGGGTTTTCGTGAAACCAAATCACTATGGAGATGAAACGATTGGCTCAGCCGCTGCCGAAGGCGGGAGGCTGCGGCGCATTGTTCGTCCCTCCTGCATGAGCCGTAGCAGGAGGTGAGGCGTCGAGAACTTCAATCTGGCGATCATGGAGCCGTGCAAGCGCAAGCATAGCCACGGCGGCACCGAACAACGCCATGAACATATCTGATTGCGTGTCCCAAGGATCGCCTTGGGTACCGAGAAATTCTTCCGCTCCCTGGCCAAGCGCCAGAGCAGTCCACCATTCTATGAGTTCATAGAACGCGCTAAGAGCCAAAGCAACGCATACAGACAGAAACGCTGCCACGCGCATGCCGGACACATACTTGCCACGCAAAAGGATCTCGCGGGCAATTAATGCGGGAACAAGTCCTTGCATGAAGTGGCCTATCTTGTCATAAGGGTTCCTGCCAAGATCGAAAAACTCTTGCAGCCAAAAGCCTAAAGGCACCCTCGCATAGGTATAGATCCCGCCCAGGATGAGGACAAGCGCGTGCAAGCAAATCAACACATAGATTAGGGTGGTGAGCGGAAATCTGCGGTACGTCGCAATCAGAATTGGTGCGGCAATTAGAATCGGAGCAACCTCCAGCAACCACGTAACGCGATCGTAGGGCTCGATGCCGGATACAACAAGGGCAACCAAAACCAGTATTCCAAGAACCGGGAGCAAATGCTTACGCGACATACCCTTTTGTTCCATTCTTCTGGCCTGATATTACTGTTTATATGATTTCCGCATAACACAATGTTTGTTGAGTATCGATAGGTGTCTGACGATTTTCTCAAACATCTCTATGATTTTGAGGATTACAATGCGAACTTTACACATTCCTGTGGGGCATGTCAAATGTTGACATCAGGACTGAACAAAAATCCCCAAATTACACGAACTACATTAGAATTCCAGAAACCTTATAATCGTCTTTATGAAGTCAATTACTCCGGGTTTTCGTGAAACCGGGCATAATTCCGGGGACATAATACACATTATCAAAACAACGGTAAAAGTTAAAAGTAATCTGCATAATTAATCTGTAGTATGTCCCCGGAATTTCGAGACAGCGACTACTTCGGCCAGATGGGCGGCCGGGCAGCCACGTCCATCGAAGGCGCTTCTCTTCGCGACTCGTATCCTTTCATCTCCGCTACTGGGAATGCGGAGGCCCGAGCCGAAGCACGCCACGTTATGACGTACCTCGAAAAACATGTCTTTCCCATTCACGGCGTCATCCCGCAGCCAATATGAAAAAGTGTGAGAGGATGCCATCCCTTTTACGCGTAAGGAGACAGGCTTTCTTTGATTGGTAACTTACAAATAATTGTTGTATTATCGGCTCAATTCATTGAGACTCGATCTTTTTCAACGCAACAACGAAGAAACGGGGCTTAGTCGAATTAACCATGAGCGAGTGAAACAAAACGAAGGGTCTTTGGTTTAATTTCACGCAGTGGACCGCCGCGTGAAATTGACCCAGGGAAGGAGGCCGGCACTGAAACTTACAATTTTCAATAGGCTGATCATCAGCAACTTATTGATCATTCTCCTGGTCGGGATCATTGGCGCATATACCATCATGAATCTGAATGATCTTAATCAGCTTATCGAGTCCATAATCAAGCATGATTCACGTATAATAGCGTTAACCGAAGAGGCGCTGGATGACCTCTATAGCTTGATAGCTGCAGAAGATAAGTATATTATATCCGGAGACCCGGATTACTACCGGCAGTTTCAGCAGATAAGAAGTGACTTTACTAAAAGAGTTAAAGAGCTGGAAAGCACGGCGGATACAGAGGTTAAGATTAGTTTATTGACCGACATCAAGAAGTCCCAGGGTCGTTACGACGCGCTCCTTGATCAACGTGAGTCAATTATAACCGCTCAACAAGTGAAGGAAAGAACTCATCAGACATATGTGACAGACAGGGAGCAGATCACTCGCAACATTGAGCAGAAACTGCGAAATCTTGTGAGAGTTTCAACAGAGGACAGGGATTTAAAATTACAGCGATCAAAAAACATGTCGGCTCATGTTACTAATATTAGCGTCATTTTGGGAATTCTTGCTATCATTCTCGCCATAATTATAACTCTTATCAATACACGGAAAATCAATTTACCCATAAAACTATTGGGTGAACGGACAAAGGAGGTAGCCGGCGGCAAATTTGGTGATCCGCTGAGGATTTCTTCTCCGCCGGAGATCAAGGAATTGGCGGATGCTTTCAATGTGATGTGCGAACGGCTTAAGGAACTAGATCAGATTAAAATCGACTATATCGGTCATTTGTCTCATGAATTACGCACTCCCTTAACAGTTATCAAAGAAGCATCCAGCATGCTTCAGGAAGGTATTTTCTCAAAGGCCCCTGAAAAACAGGAGGAGCTGTTCGCAGTGATCAAAGCAGAATGTGCCCGGTTAATATCATCTGTGAACCGTATCCTTGACTTTTCACAATTGGAAGCGGGGAAAATGGTATTTTCCTTTCAATATGGTGACATTCGTCCTATCATTGAAAAAAATGTTTTGAAACTATCGCCTCTAACCCGGAAAAAGAAGATGGATATAACTCTTGAAATCCCCGAGGATATTCCTTTTTTGAGGATGGACAGGGAAAGACTTGAAGAAGTTTTTGAAAATTTGCTGGGCAACGCTCTGAAGTATACCCCGGAAGGGGGGAGGATCGCCGTTTCTGTCAGGAGCAGCATGGAGAACCACACCGTAGAGATATCTATATCGGATAATGGGCGGGGCATTCCTGAGGACGGCTTGATGCAGGTTTTTGATAAATTCAAGCGTGTCGATGACAGGAGAGGGTCCGTAATGGGGACCGGACTGGGGCTTGCAATTGTAAGACATATTATAAATGCACACGGAGGGCAAATATGGGTAAAAAGCAATGTGGGCGAAGGGAGCACCTTTACCTTTTCTCTGCCTGCGTGATAATAGCATCAATCCTGATATGCGGATGCGCTCACTTATATGAAGGAATTGTAACCAGACCGGATTTTGAAGAGGCAAATGATTTTTTAAAGCGCGGGAACTATAAGGCGTCTCTCGTCAAATATGAGCAGATTCTTGTAAATCACCCTCTGGCTGGTGACAGGGCTCTTTTCGAGAGGGGCGTTATTTATGTATATGCCAGGAATCCGCAGAAAGACTATCAGAAATCATTGGAATGCTTTCAGAAACTTATCAAGGATTACCCGGAAAGCAAGTATAGGCAAAACAGTGATGTGATGGTATCTCTTATCGATGAGGTCATAAGCAAGGATAAAAGGATAATTACACAGCGAAGACAAAGTGATAAACTTGAACAACAGATTGAGGAATTAGGGAAAAAGATAGAACTGATGAAAGAAGTCGATATGACTTTAAAACAAAAGAAGCAAACAGCTCCTTAAAAGGGAATGAGGTCAGTGATGGACAGACTTTTAATCGTTGATGACGATTTAAATATATTGAAAGTTCTTAAGATGAGGCTCGAATCTGAGGGCTATCAGGTTGAAACTGCCCCGGAAATTGCAACAGCAAAAGACCTGGCTGTAAATAATGAATACGAACTTGCGATTCTGGATCTCAAATTTTCAGGAGGAAGCGGTATAGATCTTATGAAGAGTATCCGCAATATAGATCCTGATCTTCCGGTCATTATCCTGACGGCACATGGTACCATTGAAAGTGCAGTAGAAGCAATGAAGGAAGGGGCTTATATCTATTTGACGAAGCCCTTTGATCATCGTGAACTTCTTTTACAGGTCAAAAATGGCATTGAGAAATCAAAACTTTCGAGAGAGGTCAAGAGACTTAGGAAGATTGTAAGGCAAAATCAGACGATTCCGAATATCATAGGCCAGAGTGAATCGATGAATAAGGTTCTTGAGTTGACATGTCTTGCAGCGGAGTCAAACTCAAATGTATTTATCAGTGGGGAAAGTGGAACAGGAAAAGGAATGATCGCCAGGGCTTTACATCAACTGAGCGATAGGAAGGAAAAACCCTTTGTTTCGATAAATTGCGCTGCAATTCCAGCCACCCTTCTCGAAAGTGAGCTTTTCGGTTTTGAAAAAGGTGCCTTCACCGGGGCGACGGGAAATAAAAAGGGGCTTTTCGTCCAGGCTGATGGCGGTATCATTTTCCTCGATGAAATATCCGAGATTCCCCTTGCCATGCAGGGGAAACTCCTTAAAGCAATCGAGGAAAGAGAATTTTATCCGCTGGGAGCACAGAAGAATGTCAAAGTTGATATACGGATTATATCAGCTTCCAATAAAGATATTGAAGCGGAAGTTGAAAAAGGAAATTTCCGTAGTGACCTTTTTTACCGGATACATGTTTTTCCCATCAGGATGCCGCCTTTAAGGGAGCGGAAGGAAGATATACCTCTTTTAGCGGAACACTTCATAGAAAATATTGCAAAAAAGAGTAATAAGGATATAAAGGCCATAACACCACAGGCACTGCAGAAGCTTATGATTTATTCCTGGCCCGGCAATGTACGGGAATTGGCGAACATCATTGAATGCGCTGCTGTGATGGCAAGAGATGATGTGCTCACGGAAGACATGATAGTTATTTGCCAACCTAAAAAAGATGAAAGTGCTTTCAGATCATTCAAGGAATCCAAACAGGATTTTGAACGCAGCTATCTCATTGAATTGATGAAAATCAGCAGGGGTAATATCAGCCAGGCTGCCAAACTGGCAGGTAAGTACCGAGCCGATCTCTATGCCCTGCTGGAAAAGTACAACTTAAATCCCCTTGATTTCCGACAGGGGTGAAGGAATAATCCTTCATATAAAAATTACCACATTACACATACATTCCTGTTTTTCACTTTTTTGACTGTATGATAATCGATACATTTCTCTGCTTTGCTCAGGCGCTTTTCAGAGAAGTAAACATGACAATACGATATAATATTAATAACTTATCCCCCACAAAACCCTATCTGGTATACCTCTTGCTGTATCTTTAAACATAACAATTCCGGACCAAGATTAAAAAGCTTAACATGTCATTTACTAATATGAATTACTCATATTAATATTTTTGACATCCGATACGAAAGGGGCAGTTACATTTTATACGTAATCATTTATCTAATAGTGATGATGTTTTTCTGGTCTCTGTGCGCGATTAATAAAAGTTCTTATAATAAGGGTTAACTCAGGCTGAAGAGCACAGGAGTTCAAGAAGACGTGAACGGAACAGATAAAAACGAGGATGTTCCCTTCTCTTCGCATCGAACGGTTGTATGTAAATAGAAAGAGTTTAAATCAAGGAGGTATGGACATGGCCTTGGGGAATTTTTGGTGTGATACTCGATTGTGTAAACGGACAGGTAGTCATACACGGATACTGGCGACATTCATCGCTGTTGCCTTCATTTTTCTTTGCAGCGTATCTTTTGCAGCAGAGAAATTGCCGAAATATCAAGTTATTCCTGGCAGCGATGATAAGGCCTATCTCCTGGATACATCAACAGGCTATGTCTGGATCCTTACCTATCGTACTCTGGCTGCAGGAAGAGAGCCCATAGCCATTCCATATAAATTCATCAAAATATCGCCGAAAAACCAGAATGATTTCATTATTGAAAACGCTCGGGATATGCCAATGCCATTGAATGGGCTCCCATGATGAATCATGCAGTTTTTATAGGTATTCTCGTATATGACATCCTTTTATTAACGTTACGTGTAAAAACATCAACCTAATAATTTACGGAGACCTACTATGAAATTACTGGTCGTAGACGATAGCTCGGAGATTGTAGAGATTTTGTTTTCTGCCATGGTGCTATCCGGCCATGAGGTAGATAAAGCATACGATGGGATTGAGGCCCTTGAGCGGCTCAAGAACAATTCATACGATGTCGTTATCACAGACGCCGAAATGCCCAGGATGGGAGGCGTTGAAGTCTGTCAATTTTTAAAAGCACAATTTTCTGCTGTCTTTGTCATTGGAATAAGCGGATGTTTTCGTGCACTGAAAGAACTCAAAGATGCAGGCGCCGACATCTGCCTTTCCAAGCCTTTCAGCATCCTCGCAGTGGAGGAAGCCATTGAGAATAGAAGTTTCCTTTCCCCACACAAATTTCAGGAATTGGAGACATCAACAGATTATCAGGCAGTCTCTGATTAGCTTCAACTCGATACTCTTACCTGCTGCCCATATCCGCCATACAGAATTCTGTTTGACATTCATTTTTTGGTATGCCAAATAAATAGATAGGCGGATGCATTCCGCTGAGGGTATGCAAATGCCCCCCGACGACAGGCTTATTTATCTCATATTCATCGTAAGCATGAACTCCTCATCTTCGGGGGCAAGAACGGCTAACTTCTTAGGGCCTTTTTCCTTTGCAATCCTTGAAAAATCATCCAGTGATCTAATCATCAAACATACCTCAAACATGATCTGCCCTAATACTTTTTACCACATTTTAAGTTAGAGTTCTGCGATTTTTTTGGTGATTACCGAGTGGAAGTATAGTACGGGTTGTCTGAATCAGAAAATCAACGGTACAGGAAGGCATGCACTTTTTTCTTGAGCGGAAAGATGCACGGTTCAGGCTTGCATGTTTCCGCCCGCAATAAATAAGTGACGATTTGAATTTGTTTTTCCTGTCCACGCCAAGGCTTATCGCTTTTAGAAGGAATTCAGAGCATCGAATGGCTCTTGTCTGAAATGTCAAAATATTAATTGACAATGCAACACCAAACTGTAAAGCGGGGGTACTGGCTTATAATGGATCGTGGGCGCTTGACGTCCATCTTTACTGATGCTAAAAGAAATGAGAGTCTGGTTTCGAGAATTACAGCAGAGGGATACATGGCATCAGACACTCTCAAGCATACATACCGTAAAACCAGTTTTTGCCGGTATGCAAAACGCGCATTTCTGCCGATCTTTTGTATATTGCTCCTGAGTTCATGCGCTTCCCGCTACTTCAGTCCCCTTCCTACCCCCGGGGAAACTCTTAAAATAAAGGAGTTAGGCGATCTCTCATACCGTGAACTTTGGCAGGGGTTTGTCTTCAATGGTGAAAAGGTGGGCTTTGTGCACCTTAAAATTGTACCGATGCCGGAGGTGCAACAGTATCAAATACTTTCGGAAGCCCATATGCGCATCCGTTTTCTGGGAATGGATAAAAAGATTACCATGAAAAGTGAGGACAGGGTCAGACCTGATCTCACCCTCGTCTCATTCCATTACGAACAGAAAATGGACGAAAAACCCCTCATACTCAATGGAAAGATCATTGATGGCAAACTGAAGGTGTTGCAGAAGAGCGGCAATGAGGAAAAGACTGCCGATATCATACTTTCGGGACCGCTCTACCCCACAAGCATCATCAATCTCTATCCCGTTCTCAAGAGTATGGAAGTAGGAGCTCATTATCGCTACCTCGTATACGATCCCCAGACCCAGTCCATAACCGAAGTGACCCAATCGGTCATTGCCTTTGAAGAGAGCAAGAAACTGTCTCTTGAGCCTTCCTTCAAGGTGGAGACGCACATGCACGGTCATAGCGCTTCCAGCTGGATAAACGTAAAGGGAGAGACCATCTTTGAGCTGGCGATGGGAGGCGTTTTAATTACCTACAAGGAAGATGAAAAAAGTGCGAAAAGCTTTCTGGCGGAAGCAAGCCTGAACAAGAAGGATCTCATCTTCGACTTCAGTCTCGTCAAAACGGAGAAACCCATAACCTGCCCGAGAAAGACTGTCTTACTGGAGATGTCCGTTGAAGGTTTAGCCGGGTTATTGCCCCCCCTTCAAGGACCCAATCAGGAGTTCTCAGAGAGAACAATCAATGGAAAAAAGTATACAGAGTTTCGCATCCACAGCGTATTGCCGCCGAAACAGGAGGCAGGGAGAACGCCTTTACCCAACGGTGATCGTCACCGTTACCTTGCTCCTTCTCACCACATTGAAAGCGATCATCCGGAGATTAAAAAGGTGTCACAGGATGTCATTACAGACGCCGTCACGCCCATCGAAAAGGTAAAGCGCCTGGTCCGGTGGGTGTCAACGGAGGTAAAGGATGAGGTGGTTGACAGTTTTTCGGCGGTGGAGGTTCTTCATACACGGAAGGGAGAATGCCAGGCCCACGCACTGTTGTATACCGCCATGGCGAGGGCGGCAGGAATACCCACGAAGCTGGTGGGAGGGCTCGTATATATGGAAGGAATGGGCTTTCTCTACCATAGCTGGGCGGAAAGTTATACGGATGGGTGGATTGTTGTAGATCCGACCTTCAACCAGGTGGGGGTTGATGCGACACATATCAAGTTAGTGGAAGGCCATGACTGGACATCCCTCCTGCAGATCGGGAAAGTTGTCGGACAGCTAAAAGTAACAATAAGTGATTACGTCTGTGGCCAGTAGCACTATTTAAAGGAGACCCCATGAATCGCAGGGATTTTCTCAAAGCCGCCATCGTAACCGGTGTAACCTTCACCATCCCGGGTGTCACGAACCCATTCCTCACTTCCCTGGAAGCCGCCGGGAAGACAGACCTTGTCGTCGCGCGTGGAATTCCACCTGCAAGGATAACAAAATCTGCAATCGATGGTTTAGGGGGGATGAAACAATTTATATCGAGGGGCGATATTGTTGTTGTTAAACCAAACATCGGGTGGGACAGGATCCCTGAATATGCTGCAACGACCAATCCTGAGGTCGTCTCTACAGTGGTCAGACTGTGCTATGAGGCGGGAGCGAAACAGGTCAAGGTATTTGACCGTACGGTTACAGATCCAAGGCGTTGTTATAAGCAGAGCGGTATTTCCGATGCAGCCTCCGCCGTGGGCGGGATCGTGAGCTTCGTCGATGACAGAAAATTCCGGGACGTTAAACTGCCCGGCTTTGCACTCAAATCATGGCCCCTCTATACAGAGATAATCGAGGCGGACAAGGTCATCAATATCCCTATCGCAAAGACACATGGCCTCTCCACCCTTACCCTCGGAATGAAGAACTGGATGGGAGTAATGGGTGGATCACGAGGCAGGATACACCAGAGGATCGAGGGGAGCCTTGTCGATGTAGCCATGTCCATCAAGCCCACACTCATCATCCTTGATGCGGTGCGCATCCTGACGGCGAATGGGCCGCAGGGAGGGGACCTTTCAGACGTGAAGCAGCTCAACATGGTTATTGCGGGAACGGATCAGATTGCGGTCGATGCTTTCGGGGCCACCCTCTTCGGCTTGAAAGGGGCGGATCTCGGCTATGTCGTCATGGGTCACAAGGCAGGACTCGGCACGATGGATCTGTCGAAGGTGAAAATCAAGAGGATTAGTATTTGATGATCAGAAGAATCCGTATCGCAACACAGAGCCTTTTTTTACTCATCTTCCTGTGGCTCTTTCTGCAGACAGAATCGAAAGGGGCGAATGATCTCGGCTATCCCGTAAAGATATTTTTAGATGCGGACCCGCTTATTTTCATAACAACAATCCTGTCCAGCCGCGAGTGGTATCAAACATTTTACCTCGCCATTTTCGTGATCATAGCTACGGTGTTTCTGGGGAGGGTCTTTTGCGGATGGATTTGCCCCCTGGGAACCCTGAATAACATGGCGGGCTTACTGAAAAAACAGCGCATCAAAACAGCCACCGTAAACTGGTATCGGTTCAAATATTATGTCCTCATCTTTCTTCTCACATCGTCCCTTTTCTCCCTTCAGCTCACAGGAATTCTTGATCCCATTTCCCTTCTGATTCGCTCTTTCTCCTTGGCTGTGTATCCATTGTTCAGCTATGCAACGGCATCCGTGTTTGAAACGTTCTATAATGTAAATAGCCCCTTCCTGGTCACTATCTCCGAATTCGTCTTCACGCTTCTTAAAAAACTTTTCCTTCCTTTCCAGCAGCCTCTTTTCCTCCAGAGCACTTTCATGGGACTGCTTTTTTTTCTTATTCTTGGCCTGAACCTTTGGGAGAGACGTTTCTGGTGCAAGTATCTCTGCCCTCTGGGTGCGCTTCTCGGCATTTGTTCACGGTATGCATTCCTCAAAAAATCCGTAAGCGAAGGCTGCAATGCCTGCGGGGCCTGTGCCCGCACCTGTCAGGGGAATGCCGCCCCTGACGAGAGGGAAGGATGGAAAAATACGGAGTGTCTTTACTGTATGAATTGTGACGATCTCTGTCCCCAGAATGCAGTCCGTTTCGGTTTCATGAAAAAGCAGCCCGTGGCCGCAATGGACCTCGGCAAGAGGCGGGTGATCGGTTCGATTTTATCCGGCATCGTCGTCGTTCCGCTAATGAGAATCACACCTCTTGCCAGGGCGGGAGTTTCCGATCCTAAATTAATCAGACCACCGGGTTCCCTTGAAGAAAAGCAATTTCTCAGGAGATGTGTAAAATGCGGTGAATGCATGAAGGTCTGTATTACCAATGGCCTCCAACCGACATTCCTTGAAGCGGGTATTGAGGGAATTTGGTCGCCCATCCTCGTCCCTCGAATCGGGTACTGCGAATACCGATGCACCCTCTGCGGTCAGGTCTGTCCTACAGGTGCGATAAAGAAACTGGATCCTTCAGAAAAAGAAAAAGTCAAGATAGGCCTTGCCATGATTGACAAGGGAAGATGCCTGCCCTATGCCCATGCCGTACCGTGTATTGTCTGTGAAGAGGTCTGTCCCACCCCGAAGAAGGCCATCTGGTTTGAAAAGGTAAAAGTTAAAAACAGAAACGGCAAAGAATTGATTTTAAACCAGCCGCATGTCGACTTGGAACTATGCATCGGTTGCGGGATCTGCGAGGCAAAGTGTCCCGTTCTCGGCCAGCCGGCAATCGCTGTTACCAGTATCGGGGAAACACGATCACGGGACAATCAGCTTCTGTTGCCATGACCGGAAGCTTTTGCGCATGGTGCTGATCCTTAAAGCTGAACCCCATAAATGTTTGACGTTGTATAATAAAAAACAGAATAATATTATTTGTTTCCATGTTTATTTCTATTGACATCCCCAATCATCTGTGATTAATTGCCCATCATTTCATTTCGGCATACGTTTTTTCACAGGCGTTTTTTCGGTGCAACATAATAAAACTATTTATAAACCTTGTTTGCAGTCCGATTAACCTTCGGTCTTGGACGGGGAATGTTTTTCAATCTCAAGGGCGATTGATTCCATGCGAGATGAACACAGAAATCACCCGCGATTCAGAGTAAAAAGGCAAGCCTTTGCCGGATTAATCAGCCCGAAATCTGACATCATTTTCCAATTGGGGCAGATCATGGATATCAGCAAGGGCGGCGTGAGTTTATATTATATTCCCTCCGAAAAGAATGGAAATGGAGTGACCCACATCAGTATCTTTGGACGGATGGACGAGTTTATTAGAATCGAGAAGATATCCTGCAAGGTCGTCTACGATATAAAAATTCCCACCAAAGGATGGATGAACCTGCCGGAAATACGGTGCGGCATCGAATTCCTGAGCCGGTCGTCAAGAGAAGAAAAGCAAATTGAAGGTTTCATAAGGACTTTCGCTGTCAATCCGGATACGGAACATATTTGTTAGCGTCCCGTAGATCCCGAACATCCGCCAAGCTACCCAACGTTCCAATATCGCCAATATCGTGTCAAATCAAATGATATTGACATACATGCGTGCTTCCCTTATACTTCCCACACCCCAAAGTAAGTTCTTGTCAATAGCGACCGCAATATTGATGAACTCTAAAAAAATCAAACGATTGAAAGCGGCAACTGAGGCATGCGATGCACAGGGAACGGGTTGTTATTACCGGGCTGGGAACGGTCAATGCGCTGGCGAAAAACACCGTGGAATTTTCCCGCACCCTGCAGGAGGGAGTTTGCGGAATCGGGCCGGTGACCCTGTTCGATACGGCAGACTACCGGACGCAGAGCGGGGCCGAGGTTAAGAACTTCAAGCCCCGGGACATGATACCTCCGCAGTTTTCTCTGAAGCGTATGTCCAGGGCCGATTTAATGGCCTTCGCGGCAACCATCGAGGCGCTGACGGATGCCTGTCTTTTTCCGCTGCCTGAGGCTGTTTGTGAAGACACCGGTGTTATCCTCGGCGCAGGTTCCGGCGGCAAACTGGAGGGGGAAGATTTTTACCGCGACTATCTCCGGAGGCAGGGCCGACGCGCCCGCTTTTCAACGTTGGCCAGTCTCTGCCCGGCTTCCTCAGCGGATCACATCACCGCTCATCTTGGTCTCATGGGACCGAAGACGACATTCATGACGGCCTGCTCGTCCGGGGCGACGGCCATCGGGTTTGCCCGTGATTTAATCGAGCGCCGAGCCGCCACGGTCATGATTGCAGGCGGCGTTGAACCCCTGTGCCGGACCACCTATGCCTCATTCAACGCACTCCAGGCTGTCGATCCCGAATACTGTAAGCCTTTCGATAGAAACCGGCAGGGACTCTCACTTGGGGAGGCGTCGGCGATCATGATCCTGGAATCGTTGACTCATGCCAGGGAACGGGGTGTTCGGATATACGGTGAAGTTCTGGGATACGGGGTTACCTGCGATGCCTATCACATGACGACCCCGGATGTAGAAGCGTCCGGCGCCGTTCGTTCCATACAGGCGGCGCTGGCGGACGCCGGCATTTCCCCTGCCGCCGTCGATTACATCAACGCTCATGGGACCGCTACGCCAACGAACGATGCCATGGAGACCAGGGCCCTCAAAGAGGTTTTTGGAAAGCGGGCTTACCGGATACCGGTCAGTTCGACCAAGTCTATGACGGGTCATACATTGGGGGCCTCCGGCGCCCTGGAAGCGATTGTGTCCATTGTAGCGATCCGGCAAGGGTTCATCCCTCCTACGATTCACCATTATGAGCCTGATCCGGAATGCGATCTCGATTATGTATCCACGGGTGCGCGTCAGGCTGAGTTGAAAGTCGTTCTCTCCAACTCCTTTGCATTCGGCGGAAATAATACGGCAGTGGTTCTGGGGCGATTTACGGAAAAAGGAATTCAGAATGAATAGTTCCTCCCCGAAAAAAGTTGATAGCCTCTTCGGAATTCAAGATGCAGGAACTTGAAACTTGAAACTTATAACTTGTAACTTTTATCCTTATGAATAGACAGGTTGTTGTGACCGGGATCGGGATGGTAACACCCCTTGGCGTCGGGAAAGAAAGCTTTGCGCAGGCTTTGTTCCGGGGCGATTCCGGTGTCAGAGAGATCGCGGCCTTCGACACGTCCCGTTTTTCCTCCCATCTGGGGGCGGAAATCAGGGAGTTTTCAGCGCGGGATTTCATCTCCCTGAAGAATTTACGGAGGATGGACAGGCTTTCCCAGACGGCCGTCGCCTCGGTACGGTTGGCCCTGGAGGATGCAAAGGTCAGCATCAACCCCGCAAACCGTGACCGCATCGGCGTCATCCTGGGAACCGCCTTCGGCCCGACGGATATCAAAGTCCATTGCGCCCGCATCCTCTTTACCGAGGGTCCGGGAATGATCAATCCGATCCTGGTTCCCAATTCAGTCATGAACGCGCCTGCTGGTCATGCCTCCATCGAACTGGGGTTCAGGGGGGTGAATACCACGGTAAATCATCAGGCCGCTTCGGGTGAAACAGCCATTGTGTATGCGGCCATGGAGATCCAAAAGGGCGCCGCTGATATCATTCTGGCGGGCGGGGCCGATATTCTTTCGGAGTTCTTCTATGAAACCCTCGTCAGGTTCAGGGCGGTTTCCCCCGTTGACGGGAAAAAAGAAGGTGCGCGTCCTTTCGACACGAAGCGGAACGGTCCCATTGCGGGAGAGGGGTGCGGGATCGTCTGCCTTGAACTCCGGGAGCATGCCGAGAGCAGGGGAGCGATTCCCTATTGTGAGATTGCCGGATGGGGGATGAGTTCTTCGCCCGCCGGACCAACCGATTGGCCCGATAATGCAAAAGGGGTGACTCTCGCCATGACGCGGGCGTTGAAAGCGGCTGACCTTACGCCGGAAGGTGTCGATACAATCCAGGCAGCCGCAAACGGCGGGAAAAATCCCGATGGGATCGAAGCGGATGCCTGCCTGCGCCTTTTTAGATCAGAAGCAGCAGCTCCTGTGGTTTCTTCGATCAAAGGCGCCCTGGGGGAAAGTTTTTCATCGGGAGGCACACGGGCGGCCGCACTTGCATTATCCATCCGGGAAGGAAAGGTTCCGCCGACACTGGGGCTTGCGGAACCCATCGCGCCGCTTTTTTTTACAACCGGTGAGGCCAGGAAAATGAACATCCGCAATGGGCTTATCAACGCCATCTCTCATGGAGGAACCAACGTATCCATCGTCATGCGCAAAATCGAACAGGATTGAGATGCACTGAGCCCATACTATGAAAACAGATTCCATGTATTCCCCCCTTTAGAAAAGGGGGGGTAGGGGGGATTTGATAATAACTGGAAAAATCCCCCTCAATCCCCCTTTACGAAAGGGGGACTTATCAGGACAAAATTATTTTCATGCCTTCGTAGCGCCGCCAAGGGGCATGAAGTTTCCCGCGGAGGCGGGAATCCATAGTATAGGAGGACTGATGTGAATATCGGTGAGTGGATCTCAAAGCGGGCGCTTCTCCATCCGGCGAAGCTTTTTTTGAGAGAGGAGGACGGCAGAGAATTCAGTAATGAGGAGTTTGACAGGCGTGTGAATCGCATGGCCCACGCCCTCGGCGAATGGGGAGTCGTCAAAGGCGAACGGGTGGCCGCTTTGATGCTGAATTCAAGCGAGTTCCTTGAAGTATTTTTTGCCTGCGGAAAGACCGGCGCGATCATGGTCCCCGTCAACTTTCGCCTGGCCGCGCCGGAGTTGATCTACATCCTCCGGGATTGCTCCCCCCGTGCGCTTATCTACTCATCGGATTTCGCCGATAAGGTCAAGGCAATCAAGTCCGCAGGTCTTTCCCTGTCCCGCTACTTCCGTCACGGTGGAGACACTGTATCGGAAGATCCGTCGATTTCCGACTTCGTTTCACGCTTGCCGGTAAACGAGATGGTTCCTGTAAGCGAGGTTACGCTGGATGACCCCCTGTTCATCATGTACACCTCAGGTACGACCGGCGATCCCAAGGGCGCCGTGCTGTCGCATGGAAACATCCTGTTCGGGGCCATTCATTCCCTTGTGGGATATGGCGTTGACAAGACGTACACGTCGCTCGTCGTCGCGCCGCTATTCCATATCGGGGCGCTCGCCGCCTCGGCCACGCCCGTGATTTATGCCGGCGGCTCCCTGATTTTAAAAAGCTTCTACAACGCGTCTGAGGTCATCAAACTTATCGTGCAGGAAAAGATCAACTACATGTTCGCCGTACCGGTCATGTTTCAGCTTATGGCCAAATCAGATGAATGGGACAAGGCGGATTTCTCACACGTTCACTTCTTCATCTCCGGCGGCGCCGCTATTCCAATCCAGGTGATCCGCAAGTACCAGGAGGAGAAGGGCGTCGGTTTCGTCCAGGGATATGGATTGACAGAGACAGGACGTCTGACATCGCTTGATCTTGAAGATTCCATCCGGAAGGCGGGCTCTGTGGGAAAAGAGGTTTTTCATATCGATTTGCGCATTGTGGATAAAAACGACCGGGACGTTGCCCCTGGAGAGCCGGGCGAAATCGTGGTCAGGGGTCCTAATGTTTTTACAGGCTACTGGAATAAACCGCGGGAAACGGCGGAAGCCATGCAGGGAGGCTGGTTCCACACCGGCGATATGGGCAGGCGTGATGGAGAAGGATTTGTTTACGTGATCGGCAGGAAGCAGGAACTGATCATCAGTTCCGGGGAAAATATTTATCCCGCCGAGGTGGAACGGGCGATTCAGACGCTGCCCCAGGTCAGGGAAGCCGCTGCTGTCGCCATGCCCGATCCCTCACGGGGAGAGGTCGTGGCGGCCTTTGTCATGCTGCACGAAGGGCAGTTTATAGCAGAAGAGGATCTGATCAACGCCCTCCAGGGACAGATTGCCCATTTCAAGATCCCGAAAAGGGTCTTTTTCGTGGACGATTTTCCCCGAAATTCCACCGGCAAGATTCTGAAAAAAGAATTGCAAAAGCAGTTCACAGGTAAGGAAAGGTAAGATGGACATTATTACCTATACAGAAGGGCACAGGATATTCCGCGAAAGCTTCCGGAAATTTCTTGAGAAGGAAATTATCCCTCATATCGAGGAATGGGAAGAAGCGGGTATTGTGCCGCGCAACGTCTGGAAAAAAATGGGAAAAGAGGGCTTTCTCTGCACGGGCGTGCCTGAGCGGTACGGCGGCCCCGGCGCTGATTTCCTCTATGCGGTTATCATTATTGAAGAGCTGGCAAAGAGTAATTTCACCGGCCTGGGCGTCCGGCTGCACAGTGACGTTGTAACGCCGTATATTCTGGATTATGCCACGGAAGAGCAGAAACTAAAATACATCCCCGGATGCGTCGCCGGCGATATCATCACCGCCATCGGCATGACGGAGCCCAATACCGGCAGCGATCTGGCGGCGATCCGGACAACTGCCGTGGAAGACGGCAACGGAATCGTCATTAACGGCCAAAAGACATTTATCAGTAACGGAATCAACTGCGATCTGATTATTCTGGCCGCCAGAGATCCGGCTGAGACAAACCCCCACAGCGCCATTGATCTCTATCTGGTGGAAGCCGGTACACCGGGTTTTGAAAAAGGGAGGCGGCTCAAAAAAGCCGGCTGGCATGCCCAGGATACGGCGGAACTTTTTTTCTCAGATTGTCGGATTCCTCAAGCGAATCGACTTGGCGAAAAGGGAACAGGCTTTAAAAAATTGATGAGTCATCTCCAGCCGGAGCGTCTGGTCGTCGCGATCGGCGCCGTCGCTGCCGCGGAATTCATGCTGGGAGAAACCATTTCATACGTTAAGAATCGGGAAGTTTTCGGGAAGCCCGTTGCCGGATACCAGCATACCCAATTTGAGATTGCGGAAATGGCTACAGAAATCAAACTGGGTCGGACCTACATCGATAAACTTATTATGGATCACATGGAAGGAGCGGATATCGTAACGGATGTTTCCATGGCAAAATACTGGACCACCGAAATGGCTTTTCGCGTGGCTGACCGGTGCATGCAGCTTTTTGGCGGCTACGGCTACTGTGAGGAATATCCCATCGCCCGCGCCTGGCGGGACATCCGGGTCAACCGCATCCTGGCGGGTACAAATGAAATCATGAAAATCGTCGTGGCCAGAAATCTGGGGTTATAATACAGGGGAACTCATTATTTTGTCCCTATACTTCTCCAACGAAGGGGCACTTTCTTGCCAAATATGTCTAAACAAATACCTGAAAACACTTGACTATGCGGTGTAAAAGGATTACTTACTCCGCAAAAGTTCCGTTGGTCATTCCTTTTTAAACCATTCTTCTAAAATGCACAAAGAGAACAGTGATGGTTCTTAAATTTCTTCTCTGATTCCACATAAGGGTTCCGTCTCCACCAGCTTTCCCGTCATTTATTTTGTTTTTAAAACAGCCCGGCATGAACACATCGTGATGGATCGAGAAAGCTTCACCAGCCATTCTATTTTAAGGAATGTAATGACAAAAAAATACTACGCCCACACAAAAGAAGGACGCCCGCCGGAGGAATGGCAGCCGATTGATGAACATCATCAAGCCCCTCGCGGCAGCGTATTTTGATACAACCCAATAGTAGTCAGATGTGAAAATATGCGAATAAGAAAAGCTTCATTATTACATGTTGTTTTAGATGTTGAGACAACAGGACTCAATGCCGCACGGGGTGATAGAATAATCGAAATTGGCGCTGTCGTGGTGCAGAACGGCGCCATCATCGATGAATTCCACAGTTTTGTCAAACCTCCGAAACAAATATCGAAAAGCGCTCAATTAGTGCACGGTATCACCGATGCTATGCTGATCGGACAACCGACGCCGGAAGAAGTATTTCCTCAGTTTTATGACTTTATTAAGAACAGCGTGTTGGTGGCCCACAATGCGAAATTTGACATAGGTTTTCTAAGAATCGAATTCCCCCGACATCGCCTCAGCCTAAATCACCGCTACATCTGCACCCTCGAAATGAGCCGCCAGCATTTCCCACGGCTTTCGAACCATAAACTTGGCACTGTATACCGGCATCTCGTAGGAAAATCAACTGCCGATATCCAAGCACACCGCGCCTTGGGCGACGCCCACATGGTCGCCGCCATCTGGCTAGCGATGGAGGGAAAATGACCGAAATCTCGACACATTGCAAATATTGGGCAAAGACCACACCAGAAGGGAATCCCGGCCTTTCCGTTTATGATCACATGGTGAATGTCGGATGTGTTGCACGCTGTATTGCAGAGTCCTTTCCGGAGATCCTTGAGCGCTTTCATTTGCGATCATCAGAGGTCGGCGCTCTTGCCGCGCTCCACGACATTGGAAAAATATCTCCTGGTTTTCAGCGAAAGTGCGAAAAATGGCTTAAAGAAAACGATCTGGTAAAAGTTGACCGTAACTGCTGTTGGGATACAGCAATGGAATCTAATCATGGAAAAGTGTCCCATGCGGCAATTCAGACATTTCTTTCCGAAAGCGGTATCGACAGGAAGTCGGCTAAATTTCTTTCAACTATACTAGGCGCCCATCATGGTCGCCTCACGCCCCCCAATGACCGCGGATACCGGCCGGATAAAGCAATATCTGAGACTAACAGCCACATTGATTGGGATGATGCGCGTAAAGAAAATGCAGGAATGATATGGCGCCACTTTGCAACAAATGACAGTTCTTTTGAGTTCACCGACCTGTCCCCCTCGCTCTGGTGGCTTGCCGGGCTCACCTCCGTTGCCGACTGGATCGGTTCCGATGAACGGTTCTTTTCTCCGGAGTACAGGACTGGTGATGAAGATGCCGCCTTCCATGCACAAAACGCACTCGCTGCTATCGGCTTTCGGCAAACTGAATTTGTTCGTGACCTTTCGTTTCACGATCTATTCCATGATGTAGAAAAGCCTGATATACTGTGGATTCCCAATGAGATGCAGGAGAAAACACTCTCTGCGGTGAACGGACCTGGCGTCTATGTTGTCGAAGCGCCGATGGGTATGGGCAAAACCGAAGCGGCACTATGGGCGGCCTATCAGTTGCTTATTTCAGGACAAGCAAAGGGAATCTATTTCGCGCTTCCAACTCAGGCAACCAGTAACCGGATGCACATACGTATGAAGGAGTTTGTGCGGCGTATATCCGTCGCATCTAATACAAGCCGCCTGATTCACGGAAATTCCTGGTTAATGGACCAAGCCGAGGAACTATTGCCTGTTGCTACAAGTGCTTGTTCTGTCAGTGAAGATGCACGAACAGGGCGGGACTGGTTTGCCTCGGCAAAACGGGCGTTGCTTGCCCCTTTCGGTGTCGGCACGATCGACCAGGCACTGCTTGGCGTTGTTGCGGCAAAACACTTCTTCGTTCGCCACTTCGCCCTTGCCGGGAAGGTGGTTATTCTCGATGAAGTGCATTCATACGATCGCTATACGGGAAAACTTATCGACAAACTGATTACAACGCTCGAAGGACTGGGCTGTACGGTGATTGTCCTGTCCGCTACCCTCACGGGCACGCGGCGCAGACAAATAGCTTCACACCCGGAAGAGGTGGAAGCTGATGTTGAACTTCCCTATCCTCTTATCACCGGAAGAAAGGAAGGAGTGCCCCTGAAACCGATAGCGGCAGCACCGCCGGAATCGCGAACCGTCAAAGTGGATTTTATTGCTGCTGAGAATGCTTCCGAAAAGGCCATTACTATTGCTCGGAATGGTGGAGCGGTGCTCTGGATATGCAATACTGTTGGCGTGGCGCAGAAGCAATACCAACGGTTCATGGAAATAAGTCAAAAGGATTTCCTCGTGGGTCTTCTCCATTCGCGGTTTCCCTTCTGGCGGCGTGAAGAGCTGGAGGACGAATGGATGGAACGACTCGGTAAAAATGGAAAGACACGATGCGGCTCTATTCTCGTTTCCACCCAGGTTGTAGAGCAGAGCGTCGATCTTGACGCGGATCTTCTGATTACCGAATTGGCTCCAACCGATATGCTCTTCCAACGCCTCGGGCGGCTCTGGCGGCATGAGCGGGAACAGCGACCGGCTGATGAGGCGCAGCTCTGCATTATTGAAGAGACTCAGTCCATCGAAGAGTTTCGAAACATGGAACCGAAAGCAATCCTGACGGCGCTGGGGAGTAACGCCAAAGTGTACGCTCCTTACGTCCTTCTCCGTTCTCTTGAAGTTTGGAAGACGCAACCACAGGTGTCGCTGCCATTACAAATACGGCAGTTGATCGAATCGACTTATCATGATCGGGATGATGAACCAGAATCTTGGACACAGCTATACAATGAGTGGTTTGGATCGGATTCTGCAAAAAAAATGCTGGCCTCTCGAAACTGCAACCTCTGGCAGGTGGCGCTTGAAGATACTGAGGGCGTGCAGACCCGTCTTAACGAGATGCCGACGATTGCCCTTGTTCTCTGTCGAATGATCACAAATCACGAAGCGGCTTTTATAGATCACACAAGAGGGCTACTCGGCAGCGACCTTTATCGACTTGCTACCGCCCAGGCAATTCACAAGAATCTGGTGAAAGTCCCGAAATACTGTTTTGACAGCATTGAGCCGTGCTCAGCCTTTGCCGACTATCTCTACGGAGAACAGAGCATTGGAATCGTTGTGGAGAGTGGAGAGGTGAAAGTGAAGGGTTTGAAAAAAGGAACTCGGCTTTTCTATTCTGACGAACTGGGGCTTGTCATTGAAAAATCATCTTGAAAGGAGGACATATGAATGTTGCTTTTGACCCGTGGATACCCGTTGTAACCACCGCGGGCGAACGAAAACTGGTGAGCTTGTGTACCGTGTTTACCGAAGGTGAAAATTTCTCCGACCTGGCGGTGCGCCCGCATGAGCGGGTTGCCCTGATGCGCCTCTTTATTTGTGTTGCTCATGCGGCGCTCAACGGCCCGAAGGATTATGACGAGTGGTGCGATGCGCCCAAAAAGTTGCCCGAAGAAGCACGGAAGTATCTGACGACTTGGAAAGATTCGTTCGAGATATTCCATGCGACGAAGCCGTGGTTGCAAGTGGCTGGGCTTTCCAGAAATGTTATCAAGACAGCTTCTACGGATAATACTTTGGATTGGACACCAGTGTCGAAGTTAAATTTCTCGCTTGCAACCGGGAATAACACTACGCTTTTTGATCATGGTGGAATGAGTGAAGACAGGTGTATCGCTTTTGCTGAAACTGCTCTCTCAATGCTGACTTTTCAATGTTTTTCACCAGGCGGGCTTATTTCTCAGGTGTATTGGGGTGATAAACAGACCGGAAAATCATCGAAAGACGGCCCTTGTGTTTCTGCATCCATGCTTCATGCCTTCCTGCGCGATGAAAACCTTCTGGAGACAATCCACCTTAATTTGCCGAATTATGAGGATATTCGATTCAGTTACGGTGAACGGAATTTCGGAAAGCCGGTGTGGGAGATGGCGCCGACATCATTTGCTGATTCAATAGGGGTGGTAAATGCAACAACAACCTATGTAGGTCGTCTTGTGCCAATGACGCGTCTTATCCTTATACATCCCTCTGGTGAGCGAATGTTACTGGGCGACGGTTTGGCATATCCACCATATACCGATGGATTCCCCCCAGAACCAACCGCAACGGTAATGATCAGGAAGAAGGGTGAAAAGGAAGAGCGGGCGTTACTTTCATACCGCCCAGCAAAGGCGCTCTGGCGCGAACTTGCGGCAGTTGTCGTTAAACGAACGTCTGAAGGATTGGGCGGTCCCTTATCTCTTCGCGCCATTCAAGACGGTGAAGAATGTGATCTTATCGTTGCTGCATTAGCTCGCAATCAGGCAACTATTGTTGATACAATAGAATCGGCCTTTCATATTCCATCAAGTCTTCGTTCATCCGGGGGGGCTGCAACCTATGAAGCAGAGGTAAAATATGCCGAAGCCATGGCTATCCGCCTTGGCTGGGCTGTCGAAATTTATCGGGGGGAAATTGATCATGGGTGGGAAGGGAAACTTAAGTCTGCCGGACCAGCCAAGGGGCAACTCAAGGCAAAGCTCCACGCTCTTGCCACCACCCATTACTGGACAACCGTCGAAAAAAATCTCTCACTCCTCATGAACCACATCGACGCCATAGGCTCCGATGCCGCCATTCCCACCCGCAAGTCATGGCGAAAAATGCTCTTCATCGCCGCATGTGAAGCCTATCGTATTGCCTGCGGGCAGGAGACACCAAGGCAAATGCGCGCCTTTGCCAAAGGGTGGCAAAAATTGACAACCATGAAACACGAACCTGAATCGGATACCCATGAAACCAAGGAGGAGGAAATATGAGCTGGCTTCTCGAACGACTCCGCAAGTACAAAGATGACCGGGGGATAATGGCCAACCTTCGGTGCATACTTGTGGACAACAAAAAACACCGTGCCTGGCCGGCGTTGAATCGTCTTGGGATTGCGATAAAAGATGATGATTCAGCCTATACTGCGGGGTTCTTTGCGACCCATCCCGAAGAGACATCTACAGGAAATTTCGGTACTACTTGCCAGGCAATTGAGAATAAGCGGGGTGAAGTACGAGGCCGTGATAACAAGTTGACCCCAACCGAACGGCGATTCCAGCATCTGCTTGCTGCTGAAAAATCCGAGATTTATTCCCGCATACTGCGAATGGTGCGCATGGCAAAATCGCAAAACGTACCAGTCAATTACGAACAACTCGAGACCGACTTAAAATTCTGGAGCGACCGCACCAAGACCGAATGGGCAGCCGCTTTCTGGACGCAAGGCACGGCACCCGTCTCTGAGGAGGATATATGAACTGGCTGGCCCGTTTAGAAATTGATGCGGAAACCGCCCGTGCTGAAGACATTTCAGACAACTACGCCTGGCATAAGCGGTTATGGGAGGGATGTTTTCCCGATGATCCTAATGCCAAACGGGATTTCCTAACTCGGATTGATCAGATGGAAGGGGCGTTTAGGCTCTGGATTCTGGCTAAGAGAAAACCTGTGCGACCTGAATGGTGCCCTCCTGACGGTTTTGCTCTTAAGGAGATTGCCCCTTCGTTCCTCTCTCATCGCTATTATGCCTTTGACGTGCGGGTAAACCCCGTGAAGACCATTGTGCAGCGAGGTCCCAACGGAGAAACCTTGTTGCGCCCCAATGGCAAACGAAAGAATGGGAAACGAGTTTCGCTGGTAAAACCGGAAGAACTGCGTACCTGGCTTATTCACAAAGGCAAAGTTAGATGTCGGGATCAGAAAACCGGGTTGGATGTGCCTGGTGGGTTTCGAATCTTAGAAGAAAGGCCTCTCGAAATTTGTCCGATGTTAGAAAGCCACTTCCGCAAGAAAGGACAAACCGGTTACCACGGCGGCGTCCAGTTTCGTGGAATCCTGGAAGTGACCGATTCTGAGGGGTTTGTCGAAACATATCAGTCTGGTATTGGCAGCGCCAAGGGCTTTGGTTTCGGTCTGCTGCTCCTTGCTCCAATTAACCTGTAAACACAATAAAATAAGGAGAAAAATAATGAAACACTTGGAACTGCACATTATTCAATCTGTTCCCGTTGCCTGCCTCAACCGTGACGACCTCAATTCGCCAAAGACAGCCGTTTTCGGCGGCGTCCAGCGGGCACGTGTATCAAGCCAGTCATGGAAACGGGCGATTCGGGAAATGGCTGCAAAAGAAATTGATACTTCTGGTCAGTTCAAAGGGGAACGAAGCCGCCTGTTTATCGAGAAAATTTTTTCTGATCTTAAGAAACTCGGGGAAGAAGAAGGAGCAGCTAAGGCATTGTCTCTATGTGCCGGACACTATCTCGCAAAATTGGATCCAAAACAGGAAGGGAAAGTAAAAACCCTCGTCTTTCTTTCACCCCTTGAATACGAAATCTTTGCGAAGCTTCTTTTCTCTCTCAAGGATGCTGATAAACAGAAACTGGTTGAAGCAATATCGTCGATTGACAAGGAACAGTTGGCAAAAGATGAAGAGAGTGATGAAGGCGTTGAAGAAGAGGACCCAGGGGAAAAGGATAAAAAAGAGAAAAAACTCACTGCCAAACAGTTTACCAAGCTTGTGTCTAAAATACTGAAATCTCCGGTAGAAAAGGCATTCAAAAGTGAAAAAATAGACACGAAAAGCCTTCCAAAGGATGCCGCAGACATCGCTCTCTTTGGGCGTATGGTAGCCAATGACCACTCCCTGACCGTCGAAGCTGCCTCCATGTTTTCGCATGCCCTATCCACGCACAAGGTCGATAATGAAATCGATTTTTTTGCTGCTGTAGATGATCTGCAACCCAGGAAAGAGTCTGGCGCAGGCATGACCGGCACGCTGGAGTTCAATTCCGCAACGTATTACCGTTTTGCCGCCCTCAACCTTGATATGCTCACTGATGACGAGCACCTGGGAAGCATGACCAGGGAAGAACGCCAGAGTGTGGTGCGTACCTTCGTAGAGGCAACGGTTATGGCTATCCCAGGTGCCCGCAAGAACACCATGAATGGAAATACGATCCCTGCCTATGTCCTTGGCGTTGTAAGGGAAAAGGGGCATCCGGTTCAATTGGTCAATGCCTTTGAAACGCCGGTTCGTTCCTCACAAGGCTATGTCGTCAAATCCGTTGAATTGCTCAAGGCGGAGTATGCAAAACTCACTGATACTTGGGGGTTAAAAGCTGTTCTCGATAAGGCTATCCCCGATGTCGGTATGAAAACTTTTCTTAAAGAGGTTGTAAACCATGTCATCTGATGAAGGATATCTTGTCTTACGCTTGGAAGGTCCCCTTCAATCCTGGGGATTCGACAGCCAGTACAATCGAAGAAATACCGGCTTGATGCCGACCAAGAGCGCTATTGCAGGAATATGTTGTGCCGCTCTCGGCCTGCCCCGTGGAAGTGAAAAGGAACAGGCATTTCTTGCCTCATTCGGAAAGGTGCGGATGCTCGCCATTGCCATTCCTCGCAGTGGCGTTAAAAAGGAACTACCGGTTCGACGGTTGCAGGATTATCATACCGTTCAGCATACCAAGACCGCAGAAGGAAAAAACAAGGATTGTCACATCACCTACAGGCAATATCTCACTGATGCGTCCTTTGGTATTCTCCTAACGGGGGTTTCACCACTACTCAAACAGATTGCTAATGCCTTGGGCAATCCTGCCTGGGGCATCTGGCTCGGACGTAAAACCTGTATACCATCCGCCCCGGTTTTTGCCGGTTTGAAGGATAGTCGAGACGATGCACTGCGGCTGCTCATTGGAGAGAAATCACTTAAATCATTCACTCGTCAGGAGGAGGTTGAGACCTTTAGCGAAGGGCGGGACACCCTTCCCGATGCACCGGTATCATTTGCTACGGAGCGAAGGTTGTTTTCACCAAGGAGAGTGCGAACACTGCAAGGTGCAGAGATTCGTTGATGCTTCATGCGAAAAGCATTGGTCCCGCGAAGGGTTTCGGTTGTAGGCTTATTTCTCTGACGCGGGCATAGTATTTTAAATAGATTGGCAATTTAATGGAGATTTTATCATGACTAAAAAGAATGTTCCGCCTCAGATCGAAACAAAAATTGCTCTTTTTCGAGGCAGGGGTATCCGCAAAACACTTCATAACAACGAATGGTGGTTTGTGATATCTGATGTTGTCGATGTATTGACCGATTCAAAGGATCCATCCGGATATATCAAAGATATGCGTCGTCGTGACGAGGAGTTATCCAAAGGGTGGGGGCAAATTGCCACCCCCCTTTGGATAGAAACTCCTGGAGGGAAGCAAAAAGTCAATTGCGCCAACACAGAAGGCGTCTTCCGCATCATTCAGTCCATCCCTTCCCCTAAGGCCGAACCCTTCAAGCGCTGGCTGGCAAAAGTCGGTTACGAGAGGGTTCAGGAAATAGAAGACCCGGAACTGGCAACGAAAAGGTCGCGGGCGATCTATAAGGCCAAGGGGTATTCCGATGACTGGATCGAGAAGCGGATGCGCGGCATCGCCGTCAGGGAAGAGCTTACGGACGAGTGGAAAAAACGGGACGTGAAGCAGGAGCAGGAGTATAAAATCCTCACGGCGGAGATCGCAAAAGCAGCGTTCGGTGTTACACCCGGCGAGCATAAAGAATTGAAGGGGCTGAAACGGGAAAACCTGCGGGACCACATGACCGACCTGGAACTGATCTTCTCGATGCTCGGCGAGGCGGCGACCACGGAAATAACCAGGGTTGATGACGCGCAGGGCTTCCATGAAAGCAAGACAGCCGCACGGAAAGGCGGAGGGGTTGCGGGAAAGGCGCGAAAAGACCTTGAAAAGAAAACCGGCAAACGGGTCGTCTCGCCGGAAAATTACCTGAGCGAACCGGAGAGCAGGAAACGACTGAAAGCGTAGAAGAAGACAGGGTGTATTCACATGACAAATCAGTCTCAAAAACCCCAGCACTCCGGCTCAAAGAGAGGACGCGGCGCTTATTGGGGCCGGAAGAAGGCGGCCAAGAAGGAATCCAACCGGGTGCGGCGGGAAATTGATAAGTCGGAAGAAAAGCCGAAGTCGGAGTGAAGAGAAAAAAGTATCAAAGCAATGGAGAACAATCTATGACTGAACAAATTCTACCTCCCTTGAAACCCATACCGATAAAAGATCGCGTAT
This sequence comes from Deltaproteobacteria bacterium, assembly GCA_026388545.1. Classification (NCBI taxonomy): domain Bacteria; kingdom Pseudomonadati; phylum Myxococcota; class Myxococcia; species Deltaproteobacteria bacterium. Next base: position 2,575 of record JAPLJS010000078.1, on the reverse strand, counting down.
CTATCATCTTTGTGGAAAAGGGCAATCTTGATGTACTGGACGGCGCATTTGTCGTGGTTGATAAGACCGGCGTCCGCACTCATATCCCCGTCGGGGGTGTGGCCTGCCTGATGCTGGAGCCGGGGACGCGGGTTTCCCATGCGGCTGTCACATTGGCATCGAGGGTCGGATGCCTGCTGGTCTGGGTCGGTGACGGCGGCGTCCGTCTATATGCTTCGGGACAGCCCGGGGGCGCTCGTGCGGATCGTCTGCTGTACCAGGCAAAATTGGCGCTGGATGACGCTGCCCGCTTGAAGGTAGTCCGGAAGATGTACGCCATGAGGTTCAAGGAAGACCCACCGGAAAGGCGCAGTGTTGAGCAGTTGCGGGGAATTGAAGGCGTACGGGTTCGCAAGATGTATGAACTCATGGCGCGGCAATACAAGGTTGAGTGGAAAAGCCGCAACTATGATTATAACGAGTGGGGCAGTGGAGATATTCCAAACCGTTGCTTAAGTTCGGCGACGGCCTGTCTTTACGGGATCTGTGAAGCATCCATCCTGGCAGCGGGATATGCCCCGGCGATCGGTTTCATCCATACGGGAAAACCTCAATCCTTCGTCTACGATATAGCCGACATCTTCAAATTCGAAACCGTCATTCCCGTAGCATTCCGCACCGCTTCGAGGAAACCGAACTCACCTGAACGTGAGGTGCGTCTGGCGTGCCGGGACGTCTTTCGTCAAAGCCGGTTGCTGCACCGAATTATCCCGACCATTGAAGAGGTGCTGGCGGCTGGAGAAGTCAAAGTACCTAAGCCCCATGAAGAAGCGGTCGAGATCGCTATTCCGAACAAGGAGGGTATCGGCGATGATGGTCACCGTGGTTGAAAACGCGCCTCCGCGTCTGAGAGGGCGTCTGGCCATATGGCTCTTGGAAGTTCGCGCCGGTGTTTACATCGGTAAAGTATCGCGACGCGTACGCGAGATGATCTGGGATCAGATCGAAAAAGGAATCGAGGACGGCAACGCAGTGATGGCCTGGAGTACCAATACTGAATCCGGCTTTGACTTCATGACTTTAGGGGCAAACCGCCGCATCCCTGTAGAAATGGATGGGATCAAGCTGGTATCTTTCTTGCCGGAGGATGGGAAAGAAAACATCTTAGAGGCTTCAGATTGACTGTCATTTTTTTGGTAGAAAATTGCTCTTTGAAAATTGAATATAAATTCAAGGAGATACAAGAAGTATGTTCCCCACAGGCGTGGGGATGAACCGGCGACATGCGATGGATGCGAAGCGCCCATAAAATGTTCCCCACAGGCGTGGGGATGAACCGGCAATCCTCTATGGGTACCATTGCCTCGAAATATGTTCCCCACAGGCGTGGGGATGAACCGATGATCTTTGCAGCGCCTGCGCGGGATGAGGAATGTTCCCCACAGGCGTGGGGATGAACCGGTTACAGACTCGCATACCACGCACTGCCTGTTATGTTCCCCACAGGCGTGGGGATGAACCGGACGGTCTCGCCACGGCAGAAACGATATCCTCATGTTCCCCACAGGCGTGGGGATGAACCGGCCAATCAGGACAAGGCCCTGGGAGAATTAATATGTTCCCCACAGGCGTGGGGATGAACCGATCAGGTTGCCCCATCGTTCATTTCCGATTTTATGTTCCCCACAGGCGTGGGGATGAACCGCCTAACTGGTTGTTTCCCGTCCCGTGTGTGATATGTTCCCCACAGGCGTGGGGATGAACCGGTGGAACCTGCTGCATAAATCATCACCTCCCAATGTTCCCCACAGGCGTGGGGATGAACCGTTGTTTTAAAAAGGCTGTCTGAAATCGCCGCAATGTTCCCCACAGGCGTGGGGATGAACCACTTCGGAAAAGCTTCCTTGTATGGCCTCTATCATGTTCCCCACAGGCGTGGGGATGAACCGCTTAAATAACCGGCACCAAAATTGGTAACCACATGTTCCCCACAGGCGTGGGGATGAACCGGCATCAAGTTTGTCGTGTAATTCATAGGTAATATGTTCCCCACAGGCGTGGGGATGAACCGAAGGCGGCTACATGGGGGACTGCGGTTGCCTGATGTTCCCCACAGGCGTGGGGATGAACCGATTCAGGGTTCCGCGGTGGAAAGCTCAACCAAATGTTCCCCACAGGCGTGGGGATGAACCGGCATTGCAGGCGGAAGAGGCATTTCAAAGGGTATGTTCCCCACAGGCGTGGGGATGAACCGATCATACAACTTTATATCGGTAATCCCGTCGGATGTTCCCCACAGGCGTGGGGATGAACCGTCAGGCCGCTTGCTGCCGTGGCGCATGCCTCTATGTTCCCCACAGGCGTGGGGATGAACCGAGACCTCTCTTATATTCTGTATGCTTTTGTGTATGTTCCCCACAGGCGTGGGGATGAACCGAAAGTATCAACGAAAGACATTTCGATTATCAGATGTTCCCCACAGGCGTGTGGATGAACCGACTTCTTCAAGAGATTAGCATTTGAAGATAATCTGTTCCCCACAGGCGTGGGGATGAACCGTTCTTGTGTGTATTGGGCATTTTTGTCAAATAATGTT
>JAPLJS010000077.1 GCA_026388545.1 Deltaproteobacteria bacterium | reverse complement strand
TGTCACAATATCAACTTTGTAACACCATCCCACGTGGTACCGCAAATCCTTCAGGGGCTTTTCATCGCCATCGAACGCGGCCTCAAGGTGCCCCTCGTCTATAATACAGGCGGATACGATAAGGTTGAGACATTAAAGATTCTAGAAAACGTCTTTGACATCTATATGCCTGACTTCAAGTTCTGGGAAGCAAGGTGGTCTGAAAAATTCTGCAAGGCCCCTGACTACAGGAAAATTGCCACGGCGGCCATAAAAGAGATGCACCGCCAGGTGGGCGACCTGCTCATCGATGAATCGGGTATTGCAGAAAAAGGTTTGCTCGTGCGCCACTTGGTCATGCCTAACGACGTTTCAAATACGGGGGAGGTCATGACATTTCTCGCCGATAAAATTTCGGAAGACACTTATGTAAATGTGATGGATCAGTACCATCCCTGCGGAAAGGTCTTCGGGGACACGACAATCAATCGCCGGATCACGAGAAATGAGTATATATCGGCTCTCCGCTCGGCAAAGGAAGCCGGTCTTCACAGGCTGGATTCGTGGATTTAAGCCGGTTTCTTATCCTTTTCCTTGAAGTAATCCCACATCCCCCGGATACTATTGAGAGAAAAAATCTTTTCCCGGGACTGTACATCTTTAGGCAAGGTGCTGTACAAAGATAGCCCCCGGTCGTTTTTCAACAGGTCCTCATAGATTTTGTCTTCCAATAACTCGCCTCCCCCTCGATAATGCTTTTCCACCGTGGCCATCCAGTTTTCCAACTGGTCGAAACCCGTGTCAAATACGTTCTTCACGTCTTCCCGGTAACCGTAATGGCCGAAACAAACATGGGATACATCTAAGGCCGCAACCTTTTCCAGAGAGCTCCGGTAAATCTCATAGACAAAGGGCGGGGGAGTCGCGATACGGAGGTAGAGTCCCTTATCCAGCGGATAGTTTATCCCTGCGACCTCTCCGAGAAACAATATATCCCCGATCTGATAGCATAGATGATTGAGTGCGTGACCGGGCGTCTCAAACACGTTGATCACTGCCTTCCCGGTGTCAAGCGGATTCGCATAGCTGAAATTCTTCTCGGGAACGGCAGCGATTTCCCCGTACACGTCGGCAACCTTTCCAAGGAACTTGCGGGAGCCCTCCCACAACTTGGAAGGATCAACCATGTGACGAACGCCCTTGGGATGGCAGATGACCTTCGCTTCCGGAAAATGCTGTACCAGAACCCCTGTGCCCCCGGCGTGGTCAATATGGATATGCGTCAGCAGGATATAATCCAACTTCTCCACGTTGAGCTGCTTCAGGGCCTCCACAAGAACCGGGATGGTGGAGCGTGGACCAGGGTCCACTGCCATAGTCAGGCCATCCTTCCTATATATCCAGCTGTTGAGGAAATTATAGAATCCCTCCAGCGGTTGATCCAGATCTACAATGGTGAGATTTTCCATGGGTTGATGTATTGCCATTTACGCCTCCTTACTTAATGTAATTATCAGTGTACATCCTACATTTGAGAGCTTTAAAAAACTTCCAATCTGTCATTTCGACTGAAAGGAGAAATATTACAACCTATTGATAGTAAATAATATTCATCTGAACGGCCGCCAAAGAAAATTACTTTTTCCCGAAGAGTGTTTCCAAAAGAATGTCAATGGCGAGATACTGTCTGCTTACTATCTTGCCGTCTTTGTCGATCAGGACCATGGCCGGTATGCCTACAATGCCGTAAGTACCGGCTATATCTCCATTTTCATCGAGAAGCGTTTTGTAGGAAATCTGGTATTTTGCCGCAAACTGCGACACTCTGTTTTTCGGCTCCTGAATGTCGATGTTCACCACTTCAAGGCCACGTTGGCCGTAGGTTTCATAAATGCTTTTGTAGTGCGGCATCTCAGAACGGCAGGTGGGACACCACGTTGTGATAAAGATCAACAGTACCGGTTTGCCCCTATGGGTACTGAGTTTGAATCTCTGATCAGACAAATCTTTCAGATTAAAATCCGGCGCCATTGCTTCGGGGAAACTTTTGCCCCTATCCGGTGATTTGCTTTCGGTGCATGAGATCAATGGAGGTAGCACAGCCATAATCAATCCCAAAACCACAAACAAGAAAAACCTGACCCTGGTATTCATAAAGTGAGTTCCTCTAAACCCATACGCTTCCCGCCATTATGAGAAAGTATTCTCCGATTGCCAGGAGTATCCATCCGGACATGTGGCTAATCCTTGTCATCCACATGCCTGATTTTGGTATACTGGCTAAAAGGCCGGCAAAAGTTCCAAGTATAATAAGAAATGTTCCCATTCCAAGAGCGAAAATAAAAAACAGACTCATTCCGAAGATTATGTCCTGGCTGGTTGCAACATAGCTCAACAGCACCGCAAATACAGGAGCCGTACAGGGACCTATAACCAGTCCTGAAACAGCGCCGATAAAAAAACTGCCCAACAAACCCTTTCTCCGTGATTGTACCTTCGTTACAAAGCCCGGTACGCGCACGGGCAGCGTAAAAACTTCAAGCATGGATAATCCCATGAGGATACATATATTGGCAACAATAAAATATGTCCAGGGGTTTGTCTGGATCTGTCCGAATAATTTGCCAGTTAAGGCGGCAACGGCGCCTAAAGCTGTATAGGTTAAGGACATGCCAAGAACGTAGACAATTGAGAGGACAAACCCTTTCACCTTAGAACCGCTGCCGTGGGCGCCGATAAAGGCAAGCGTGATGGGTATAACCGGGTAAATACAGGGAGTAAAACTGACGAAAACGCCTCCCAGGTAGGCGGCTAAGTAAGCTAAGATGAAAGACCCGTGCAGATAAACAGACAGGCCGTCAATGAAATTTTCCATTTACGTTTCAATCGGTAATAAGCCTTGAAATAGACACTCGTATCAATTAAACTAATAGAGGATTCTTGAATAGCATAACATCTTCCACTTATCAACTTTATACAGATGTTGCCTGCTTTAAGAAGGGTGTTCAGGATGTGCCCTTTTAACCTTCATTACGAGACAAGCTTTCCGTGATGGAGGCTTTGGGATATCATGGACGACACTTATCGCTTGCACCGGACACAGAAAGGATATATACAATTATATTAAATATAAAAAACAAGGAGATTTTGTTTGAATGGCTAAAATGTTGAAGGATGCGTTAAAAACCATCGAGAAATACAAAAGTACAACCCCCCACTATAGCGAGCTACTGGATATCCTTGGGGAAATATTAATTATCAGGGAAGAATACCGGCGCAAGATGAAAGAGATTATCTTTCCGATAGATGAGGGACTCATGAAGAAGAAAATAGCCGGTGGATTACCACTTATTGATTTTGCTAACGGAACTTTTGACCTGACAGCACCGAAACAGTACTTTTTGTCACTCCTGGAAATTGCCGAAAAGCGTGTTCCCGGGGAAACGAAAGAGATTGTTCAAAAGATTCAAGATGGCAGCTTCGATTTTGAAAAAATGATTTGTGACTCTTTCAGTTCACTCCATGATGATGATGATGATATTCCGGACGATCTGGACGAAGATGTGATAGATCTCATTGATCTGTTTCTTGAAGAAAGTCTAAGACCAGCCCTGGAAAAGGTTGCAGAAAAGTACGGGAAAATCATTACGGAGACCGGATGGAATGAGGGATACTGCCCGATCTGCAGCAAGGAACCGAAGATCGGAGAAATAAGAGAGGAAGAGGGAAGGCGGTATCTTTTTTGCACACAGTGCGGATTTGAGTGGCGTTTCAGACGCATCAAATGTCCGTTCTGCGGCAATGAGGAACAGCAGACACTGGCCTTCTTCAGCATTGATGGAGAGGAAAAATACCGGGTTGATGTTTGTCATGAGTGCAAGCGATATATAAAAATAGTGGATTTCAGAGAATCAAAAGAAGAGGCCAACCTCGATGTCGAGGATATTGCTACGTTACATCTTGATATGCTTGCCAACGAAGAAGGGTATGATTAACAACGACTGCTTTGCACAAAGTCACTATTTCGAGATCATCAACGCTGAAGCGCAGCATATATGAATGACAAAAACATCAGGGAAGTCATTCGCGACCTTGAAAAAGATTTTAGTAGATGGGAACTGCCAATCGTATCCTCGCTGGCCGAAAAGCATAGCGGTCCCTTCACGATCCTGGTATCAACAATCCTGAGTCTGAGGACAAAGGATGAAGTGACTGCAAAAGCGACGGAGCGACTCTTAGCCCTGGCGGTGACCCCGGAGGATATGGTAAAGCTCTCCGAAGAGGAGATCATCAAAGCTATATATCCTGTTGGCTTTTACCGAAACAAGGCGAAAACGATTCTGTATATCTGCAGAGAATTGATTGACCGCTTTGATTCACGTGTGCCCGATACCATCGAGCAGTTACTCACCCTGAAGGGTGTTGGCAGGAAATCAGCCAATCTTGTTGTAACTCTTGGATATAATAAAGAGGGGTTATGTGTCGATACGCATGTCCACAGGATATCAAATCGTTTGGGCTATGTCAGAACAAAAACCCCTGAGAAAACGGAATATGCGCTGAGAAACAAGCTGCCGTCAGAATACTGGATGAGATATAATACCCTGATGGTTGCATTTGGTCGGCACATCTGCCTTCCCGTCTCACCGTTGTGCAGCAGGTGCCCCGTTAAAATATACTGTGACAGGGTCAGTGTTGCCAGAAGCAGGTAAGGCGGAAAGGGTTGGGATGGTTGCCGGAATATATATGTTTTTCTTAAACGTGGAATCATCTGAAAATTGAAGAGGAGGTGTTTCATGGGCGTTAAAGTTGCTATTAATGGTTTTGGCAGGGTCGGCAGATATCTCGTCCGGGCGTGTCTGGGGCATGATGAAATCGAAATAGTAGCTATTAATTCGAGAGCAAAGCCGGGGACACTTGCCCATCTTCTTAAATATGATTCTGTTCATGGTAAAATCAAAGCAGATGTTGCGGTAGACGGAGACAATCTTCTGGTAGATGGCAAAAGAATAAGAATAACAAATATTACTTCAGGCTTGGCAGGCCTCCCCTGGGGGGAACTGGGCGCCCAGATAATTTTTGAATCGACGGGTAAATTCAGAAAAAGAGATGAACTTTCGGGTCATTTGTCCGCCGGGGCGAAGAAGGTGATACTGGCAGTTCCCGGAAAGGGGGTTGATGGTACATTCGTTATGGGTGTTAATGAAGGGACCTACAATCCGGATAAACATCATATCGTATCCAATGCGTCGTGCACCACCAACTGTCTTGCGCCTGTGGTTAAGGTCCTGCACGATCAATTTACGGTTGTCAGAGGTTTTATGACTACCGCGCACGCTTATACAATGGATCAGAGGCTTCTGGACGGCTCCCACAGCGATTTGAGAAGGGGACGGGCCGCTGCAATGTCGATCGTTCCGACATCGACGGGAGCAGCCACTGCTGTGGGTCAGGTAATTCCGGAACTGAAAGGGAAGCTTGACGGAGTGGCGCTGAGAGTTCCAACCCCCAACGTTTCGCTGGTTGATCTTGTGGTGGAAGTGGCACGGCCTGTTACCGTGTCAAGGTTTTTTCCTGGTATGATAACGAAAGCGGGTATGCATGCAGAATGAGGGATCTCGCCCTTTATATGGCAAAAAAATCGTTTGGAGCATGAAATGAGAAGACCCTTTATTGCCGGCAACTGGAAGATGCACAAAACGATCCGGGAAGCCGTTGATTTTGCAAATCAATTGAAGAATGCGCAAAGAGGGTATGATGACAGGGAGGTAGTTATTGCCCCCCCCTTTCCTGCACTGTACGCTGTTGCGGAGGTGCTGAAGGAATCGGGGATTCGTATTTCCGCCCAGAATCTCCATGAGAAGCCGGAAGGTGCATATACAGGAGAAGTGTCTGCCGGCATGCTGATAGACGCAGGGTGTGAGTATGTCATCGTAGGCCATTCGGAACGCCGGACGCTCTTTGGTGAAAAAAATGATGTCATCAACAGGAAGCTCAAAACCGCGTTATCATTCGGTTTGAGGCCGATATTCTGTATCGGAGAAATTCTGGAAGAGCGGGAAGAAGGCAGGACTTTTACCGTTGTCGAAAAACAGATAAAAGAGGGGTTGAATAATTTGACCACTGATGATATAAGGCACCTCTTCATTGCCTATGAACCGGTCTGGGCAATAGGTACCGGCAAGACGGCGACGCCTGAACAGGCACAGGAGGTGCATGCATTCATTCGTGACGTAATGGGCAAGGCATATGGAAGGGATGTCTCAGAAGATATCGCCGTGATCTACGGGGGAAGCGTTAATCCGGGTAATATCGGCGGTCTTATGGTCCAAGCGGACATCGATGGTGCTTTGGTGGGGGGAGCGAGTTTGGATATTGACTCGTTTGTCAGGATAATTCGATTTTAAATGGATTTTTTTAAAGGGATATAATAACGTGCAAATAGTATTTACGATCGTGCATATTGTGGCATGTGTCGTCTTGATCCTCGTTGTTCTCTTGCAGGCAGGCAAGGGGGCAAGCATGGGGGCGGCCTTTGGCGGATCAAGTCAGACAGTTTTCGGGAGCAGTGGTCCGGGAACCTTTTTAGGAAAGATGACAACAATTATTGCCACTGTCTTTATGTTGACGTCCCTTACCCTGTCATACACGGCACTTCACAGGGGGTCGTCATTGACGGAAAAAGCGGTACCGCAGACACAGCAGCAAACAGTGCCGGCGCCGGCAGAAAAAGCTCCGGCTGCCGCTGAACAGCAGGCGCCGCCAGTACAACAGAAATAGTTTTTTCAAAGTCATTCCCGACCCGATCGGGAATCCAGCTCTTTATAACGCTACTGTTAGCGAAACAAAAACAAATGCCGAGGTGGTGGAATATGGTAGACACGCTATCTTGAGGGGGTAGTGGACAAAATCCGTCCGGGTTCAAGTCCCGGCCTCGGCACCACTAATAAAATCGGGTGGTTAGCTCAGTCAAGGGTTAGCCCTCTTTGACTTTTCCACCTTAACCAAATTCTCACCACAAGCACAAAAGCGGTGACTTGCGTTTTACTTCTTGCGGCATATTGGACACTCTGCCAAAACCGCCATTTTCCTTTCTTGTTTTTCCTTAAAATCTACCTGATTAACATTCTCAAACAGACCACACCAAAATACAGCGCCGCAATTCCAAGTACAGACCAGCAGAAGAAATCAATCCATTTTCCCCCTTTCATGATTTCCTGGTCCCAATCGGTTTCTTCAATAAGATACTTGATTTTCCTGGTCATATCGCTCTTCCTTGAAATGATACGGGGAATCCGGTCGGCAGTATTGGTTGGAATGTCTAATTCATAGACTCTCAAATGTTTGACTCTCATAAGCGGTCCTTCTCTTCTTATCGGAAAAATGTATTGTTATTTTATGTAACCCAAACGCTATAGATGATATTTCCTGATAACGGCGGCCACGACACCTGCTATCCTCAATTTCTCTCATGGGTGCAGTGTAATAGAACAATCGTTCTATTGTCAAGATATTTTTTCTGTTGACCCATTATCTGTGCGTGGTAAGCTATGTAAGATTCATATTTACCAGGAGGATAAAAATGAAAAACGTTGAAATGAAAGTAGAAGGCAATGTTCTGACAATTCAGGTTGATCTTACAAAAGAATTTGGTCCATCATCTTCGGGAAAGACCATAATCATTGCATCAACAGAAGGGAATGTTTCCATTCCCGGGTATGAGGAAGCGAAAATAGGATTGAATGTCTATAAGAAGAAGTAAAACGGCAAATGCTGAAATTATCTATTACAAGGTGGTTATATCACTTTTCAGGTGTTGCGGAAAAGACAGCACTTATTGTATTCTACTGCCATGAGTAATAAAAAAGATAATAAGCCGCAGAAAACACAGTTTGATTTTCTTGTTCAAAAAATCCCATTTTTGGCCTGCCTTTCGGAAACTGAGTTAGCCGTATTCAAAAACCACATTATTGAAAAAGACTTCTTAAAAAACCAGGTTATCCTGCACGAAGCGGATACGCTCAATTACCTCTATTTTGTTTATTCCGGTAAGGTAAAGGCCATACAAATCAGCGCCGATGGCCAGGAGATGATTCTCGCTATTCGTAAAAGAGGTGATTTCTTTGGTGAAATGGCAATACTCGATGGGATGACGGCGCCGGCTACCGTTGTGGCTATTGAGGACACGAGGGTCGGCTTTATCTCAAAACAAGATTTTGAGAACCATCTGCTGCAGAATAGAAAGGCCCTTATGGAAATTATTTCCATGCTCTGCTCGCGATTAAGAGAGGCATGGTTAATGCTCAAGGTCTTGAGCTTTGCGGACGCCGATCAGCGGATACGGATGGTGCTGATAAATATCGGCGACCAGTTCGGGGTTAACGATCCGAGAGGAACAATAATCAATTTAAGACTTACGCACCAGGACATTGCCAATCTCGCAACTACCGCGAGAGAAACGGTGACCCGTGCCATAAGCCGTTTCGTTCAAGCGGGGGAGATTGAAATACTGGAAAAAAAGTATATTATTCTTAAACCTGACTTTATCAAAAATACTGATCTTTTGTGATCCGAAGGGTTTCTCAGACCTGCTGCGCTTTCAAATTTCCCGGCTTGAGCATTGCGTAAGCGAACTGCATCACCGGCGTGGACACGTTGTGTTGAGCGCCCATGCGTACGACTACGCCGATCATCGATTCCAGTTCGGATGGCTTTCCTGATTCCACATCGCGCTGCATCGAAGGCTTTATGCCCGGTGCGCTGCTGTCAATAAACGCGAGTGTCTTTTCTACCACATCTGTATCGAGCGTCACGCCTCTTGCCTGTGCAACCGCAGCCACTTCGCCGATGGCCTCGGTCAGCACGGCGCGCGCTTCCGGCACACTGCGGTACTCGCCGAATGTAACTCGCGTCAGGCTTCCCATCGCCATGACGGGTGCGATAAACACAAATTTTGTCCACAGGACTTTCAGGATATTGTCGCTAACTTCAACGGTTGCGCCGGCTGCTTGCAGCATGGAGTAAACCTCATCCAGCCGCGGCGTCGTCCGGCCGTTGAACTCGCCCAGCACGATACGGCGGAACTGGCTGTACTGGCCGATTACGCCCGGCGCTTCAATCGCTGCGGAAAGCCACGTCGCTCCGCCCAACATGTGTTCCCTTCCTGCCACGTCGCCGATGCGATCCGCTGCGTCTATACCGTTCTGGAGCGAAATGATCACTGTATCCCGGCCGACCATCGGTTTGATCAGTTTTGCCGCTTCGTCGGTCTGATGCGTCTTGGTCGCAAAGAGTATCACGTCCACCGGCCCGACCTCGGAAGGGTTATCGGTTGCTTTGGCGGGCACGATTTGGAAATCTCCATGGACGCTTTTTATGTGAAGACCTTTCTCACGGATGGCCTGAAGATGTGCCCCGCGCGCGATGAAGGTTACGTCCTGCCCGGTTTGTGCAAGCAGCCCTCCGTAATATCCTCCGACTCCGCCTGTTGCCATGATCGCGACTTTCATAGAATCCTCCTCTTCAATGACGAACACTAGGTACATTACATCAAAAAGGGAATAAATACAATGATTGCTGAGATTGGTTGAAGAGACGGAAAGGGGTGAGACGGTAAATCGTATTGCAAAGAGTTTCGTCTTGCAATATCATGCACTATCAGGATGCTGAGTGAAAATTCGAGCCTTATGGAAATTATTCATCGTATCCGCTCACTGCGGATTCATATGTAAAAGGGGAGGTCTCTATGGAATTTAATCTATTGGTAGGGGGAGAGGCGGGACAGGGGCTTGCTTCAATCGAAAATGAATTGATAGAGCTCCTTGCCCGGCTTAATTACTGTTATTTCGCGACGAAGAACTACATGTCCCGAATCCGAGGTGGCCACAATTTTCACATGTTCCGTGTTGCCGATGAGCCTGTAAGCGCTTTGAGCGGAAAGGATTGGGATATGATCATAGCCCTGGACGAAGAAACGGAAGCCAGGCATAAGCCCGACCTGAAAAAAGGCGGGATTTTCCTGTCAAGCAAGCACGTGCAGGAGATCGAAAAAGCGGCTGTTGATACGTATAAATCAGCTATTGCGGGTAATTCGATCATGGTGGGAATCATTTTCGGTGTTATCGGCTGTACACAGGAATCTATGGCAAAAGCAGTAAATGATCCTCAGCTTATTGATAAACTGCAGACAGGGTTTGCCTTTTCCGAACGCTGGAATTTAACCAACACGGCGCCGGTGATTCCGAAAGCAGGGGCGCGGTTGAAATTTGACGGCAATCAGGCCCTGGCCCTGGGGGCCCTCCTCGGTGGTTGCCAGTTCATGGCGGGTTATCCGATGACGCCGGCAACGTCAATCATGATGTATATATCGAGAGCTTCCCTGGAGTTACCCGTTCATTTTGAGCAGGCGGAAGATGAAATTTCCGCAATTAATATGGCCCTCGGCGCCTCCTATGCCGGACTGCGCTCAATGGTGGCCACTTCCGGCGGCGGTTTTGCCCTCATGCAGGAGGCGGTTTCATTGGCCGGTATGACGGAAACGCCTATCGTGATTATAGAGGCACAGAGACCGGGACCGTCTACCGGGCTGCCCACACGAACCGAGCAGGGAGATCTTAATTTTGTCTTGCATTCCGGTCATGGAGAATTCCCACGTGTAGTATTCGCCCCCGGTTCGATAGGTGAGGCAGTCGCCCTCGCCAAGAGGAGTTTCGAACTGGCAGACAGGTATCAGGTGCCGGTTTTTATTCTTACGGATCAGTATTTTGCCGATTCAATGCATGTTATCGAAGAAGAAATCCCAACAGATGTAAGTCAACGGGAGTATCAAACCTACGATGCTCGTTATAAGCGCTATCAATTGGTTCCCGACGGCATATCTCCGTTGACATATCCGGGGTTAAGTGATGCCCTGGTAAAAGTCGATTCCGACGAGCACACGGAAGAAGGTAAAATTACGGAAGATCTCGATCTGCGGGTCAGGATGGTGGACAAAAGGCTGAAGAAAATGGAGCTTCTCAAAAAAGAGGCCGTAATGCCCACACTCTTTGGTGATGGGGATGCGGATGTGTTTCTTCTGTGCTGGGGTTCCAACAAGCTTATCGTAAAAGAGGCCGTGGAAAGATTTCGTGCTGACGGCAAAAAAATGGGAGCCCTCCATTTCAGTCAGGTATTTCCACTTACCGGGGAGATGGTTGCGGCCTTCGATCTTTCTAAAAAGAGATTACTAAACATCGAAAATAATGCGACGGGCCAATTTGCGAAGCTGTTGAAGCGTGAACTGGACCTCAGCATATCCGACTGCATTCTGAAGTACAACGGAGCGTGCTTTACGGTTGAGGAGATTTACCAGTCAATCCGGAAAAAAATTGCCTAAAGGAGCTGAAAAATGAGTCTGAAAAATGAAACAGCATGGTGTCCCGGGTGCGGAAATTTCGGGATTCGCTCTGCCATTGAAGAGGTCTTGAGGGATATCCCCGTTTCTCCGCAGGATACTGTCTTTACTTCCGGGATCGGACAGGCCGCAAAGATGCCCCATTACTTAGATGTCAATTATTTCAACGGCCTCCACGGCAGATCAATTCCGGTTGCAGTCGGCATTAAACTCGCGAGGCCGGAATTAACCGTTATTGCCTACTCCGGCGATGGTTGTATCTATGGGGAGGGTGGAAACCATTTCATTCATACGATCAGGAAGAATATCGATATTACTATCCTCATCAGCGATAATAAAGTGTATGGTTTAACCAAAGGCCAGAGTTCTCCCACGACGGATACGGGTTCCAAGAACACCCTGGATCCGCAGGGAAATGCAAACATACCGCTCAATCCCCTGTCGCTGGCGATTACCATGGGTGCTCCATTCGTTGCGCGGGGCTTTGCCGGAGAACAGGAGCACCTGAAGGCTGTCATTAAAGAAGCGATCCTGTTCAGGGGGACGGCCATTGTGGATATCTTACAGCCCTGCGTCACGTTTAATAAGATCAACACCTATCAGTTTTACCGGGAACGGGTCTATAAACTCGATACTCCCGTTACCGACAAATACGAGGCGTTGAAGACGGCAGAAATCTGGGGAGAAAAGATCCCGATCGGCGTCATTTATAAGAATGAGAGCATCAGAGCGAGGGAAACGGAAAAGTGGTTATTCAGGAATCCTGTTTCAAAAGAAGGGATTATCGGTTTGTTGAAAACGAGGCATGCCACAGCGGCATAGGAACGGCGCTTCGAAACTGAGGCATATCTTCAGCAACCTAAATATTTTATAACAGACAAGATTTTCGAAATCCTGACTTTAAAAAGTTGACGGTTTCGAAAAAGTTGAGTTTCGTCTCAAATTGTCATTAATACGAAAGTAGCTTTACTCACCCCCTTTTCTAAAGGGGGCCGGGGGGATTTTTTATTCCCTCTGCAAAATCCCTCTAAATCTCCCTTTATAAAAGGGAGACTTAATAGAATCGAAAATTTGCATGCCTTCGCGGTGTCACCACAGAACATGATGGTTTCCCGCGAAGGCGGGGACCTGAGTGACATGGTTTTTGACTTGTTAAGAGTTCATCAATTTCAACAGGATTACTTTCTGGAGCTCACTGCCGGATATACTGCATGGGAAATCACTTCTGAAATGGTGTCACTGGTACAAAATCCCATATTATACGTACTATCTATTTTGTGATAATAAACAGATATTACGGAACAACCTAACAATTATTTGACAAATATTTCAAATACCTATACAAATTACTCAAATTTCGTTCAGCTTTTTTCAGGGGACCAGGAAAAGCGTACTACGTATATTAATTGTAAGGCGGGCCGCTTGAGCTGCGCCATGATACATTATAATAAAACAAACATTAATGGCGCATCTCCACGCTCTCGCTTCCTCGCTGTCCGGCTGTGCCGGACTGATTCGCTCGGTCGCTTGCCCGCCTTACGGGAAGCTGACCGGCTACATTCTGTCTCGCGTTTACCGGCGGACCGCTGACAGCGGCCCGCCTAACAAAAACGCTCGACCTGCGTTGTCACGTGCCTGCATGCTATGCAGCAGCAAGCACGCGCCACCGCCGGTCAGCTTCCCGTTAAACAGTAGAAATGAAAATAAATATCGTTCATCATAATTTTCAATTATGTCAGGAGGAATTATCTTATGTTAAATTCATCTCGCGTATTGTTACTGATGTTACTGTTATTCACTTTAATGTCTGGATGTGGCAGCACAAAAACAGGACTATCTGCTATTGCTGGACACAGTGGTTTTGATAACGCCCGAACAGTCAATATATATCCGCATGCAAATGTGAGTACTGGGCCGTCGATCTACACAGGACTTGGTGCGCAATGGAACGCATCACGTCCCGATACTGTATTAATAATTGTCGCTGTGTGGCAACTGCAATCGTACACGGGAATAACTGAAGCTGAGTTGAACATTGATGGCGAGAAAATTTTATTAACTCCACCTTCAGGTTCAACAACAGATTTTGATACAATTAAAAATTATTGGGTTTATCGACAGTCAACGCGGGCATTCGCAACAGACATTGCTATCGTTAAAAAAATAATAGCGTCAAAACGCACATGGTTGCGTATACACACACCTACAGGGTATATCGAGGATGCAGTAATTGACGGCGCAACAGATAGTAAAGCATATAACGCACTAATTCGCTTCATTGCAGCAGTCGAAGAGAAGTGATATTCATCCCAAATCTCGGCAGACTAGTAAAAGTAAACACCATATAAACCTATAATATCATGGCTCTTTTAATTATTTTCGGTTAAGCTGGCAAAACAAAATATATTGAGAAAAGCAAAAAAAAGAAAATAAAATCGTTCAACCAGACAATCCACCCGATCGCTACGCTCCGGGTGATTTTTTCGTTAGCAGTGCAAAAGATGTATAGATCAGAACGAAGGCACTTATGATAGAAACCATCAAAGCATATGATATTATAATCAAAGGTCTTAATGAAAATATCAGGGGCCTAAAAGCACATCCAAAAATTCTTGATAAAGAAGAGCATAAATATCTGCATCCAGTTTATGAAAAATCCATGTATATTGCAATTTGCTTATCCGATCTGATCATTGGTTTAAAGTATCTTGATGTCTCAAATGCATTGAAAAATGGCTATGAAACGAGCTATTTTTCTCGAAATGTTGCACACATGTCTTATGAGCTTATTAATCATCAGGAAAAGATAGTTGGCACAGAAGTGGCCAAGACAATCAAAAATCGGATAGGCGATGCGGCATTTTCTGAATTTAAAGGTAGCGCTAAAGAACTCAAGGATGTCAAAAAGGAATATTGCAAAAAGCTAAATTACATTAGAAACAATCTGTTTGGTCATAGAACTGCTAATGGTTCTGAAATGGCCGCAGCTATGCTGGAAATTGATGCTGCCGAAATCTATAAAATCGGTAAGCAAATATTTGATGTATACATTAGAGTAATCGTAGCCTACGTCAATTTATTGAGTAAACTATAAGCATGAAAAATGCAGCCAATCCAGCCGATCGTCGCGTTCCGGCTGATTTCTACGTTCATGCGTCAAAGGAGTCATTACAGACCATGTCGTTGAAGGACAAATGCACCGAAATCCAACGCTTGATCGACGCGTTTGAGGCCGAGGCTGGAAAGTTCCACGAAATCCAATTCCACACCTACCACATTACACAGGATGGCAGCCCAATCTTGACGCGTAAGTTCGTGCGCCCGAACCACGCGATAATGCTCTGGCAGTACTACGGGAGCCTCGACACCGACGAAGATATTGAGCAGTTCGTTGCGAACGTAAATGATAGCAACTTGCAGTGGGGGCTTCGCGGCTCCGCGCTTACACTTATGGGCGTCATTGAAGGTGATGCCACTCCTTTGTTTGTTCGCATGGCAATTCGAGCGGGGAGCCTTTTCAGCGAAGATGAGTCACGCTACATCAAATCGCGTGTAGTTTCGGAGATCCAAGAGAAAGAGAAGGCGAAATCAACGTCGGGAAAGTCTACAGCAGCAGTCAATGACAACCCACTTGCGATTTGGCTGAATTTTTTGCTGTACCACCTGTCTCTCTCGAACCCCGGCAGAGATCAGGCCCACCGAATTGAGCCGGAACCATTCGCACTGTCTCTATTGGCACTTGAGCGTCTCGCAGAGGGTATGGTGGTGGGCAAGATTGATCGTTCGACAATCGCACTGTCAGACCTGCGCTTCAAAGTTGCTGTGTCCTTTCCTGGCGAGAAACGGCGGTACGTCTCAAGAGTCGTCGATGCTCTTCGTTCACCGCTGGGCAAAGATTCCGTCTTCTATGATTTCGACTACCAAGCACAACTCGCCCGCCCCAACGTTGATACATTGCTGCAGCAGATTTACCGCGATCAGGCTGATCTCATCGTTGTCTTCCTTTGTGCCGAATATGCAAAGAAACAATGGTGCGGTTTGGAGTGGCGTGCGGTCCGGGAGATAATCAAAGCAAAGCAAGACGATCGTGTTATGTTCGTCAGGTTCGACGACGCGCCTATTAACGGGCTGTTGTCTATTGACGGCTATATTGACGGCGCCACACATACTACAAAGCAAATTGCTGACTTTATACTTATGCGTGTGGCGTCACTCAAAAAAACGCATAACCCCGCTGCGTCAGGGGACGGCGAAAAAGCGCGCCGCCCCTGAGCAGCCCGTTCATGCCGCCGCTTGCGCGGCGGCATGAATCTAATTGTCTAAAAGGAGAGAGAAATGCGGAAAAAACTGAATGTGTTGTTGGCCATTACTTTTTTCCTAATATCAGGCTGCGCGGTCACCAAACAAGCGCCGGTTGTGCCTCCTGAGGAGCTGACTCTCCAAGAGGTTCACGAAATTACTTTAAGTAAAAACGCAATATTTACGAGATCGCTCGAATGGATGGTGCGAACCTTCGTTGATTCTGCACAGGTAATTGAATTGCGAGATAAAGAGGATGGCAAGATTATAGGGAAAGGTATGACAGAGTTCTATAATGGAGAAATGTCCACTCCATGTCGTTTCACGATGATGATTGAAGCAAAAGACAATAAATACCGGGTCACTTATAGCAATTTCACCGGTATGTGGGGTGCGGCCCGCAACCTACCAAGGCCACTCTGGCACTCAGGGCACATCGAACAAGTGAAGGTGAAATTGAGAAAATTAGACGCCAGCCTTTATTCGTATCTTTCAGAGGAGAAAAATAGCAAGGATTGGTAGCAGGCATGCTCCGGTTTTCTACAAGAGCGCTAACCACGAACTTCATCGGAGCCGCAGAACAGCGGGCCGCTGAGCTTTTCGTTGGGGTAAATATTAATGGCATCTAGGATATCAAAGATAAAGTCTATTATTGAAATCATCATTGGCGTAGGTGCTATAGTTTCAATAATATTATCTTTTTGTAGCATAAGAATAGCTAACGAAGCTAATCAGATTGCTAAAAATACCGCTTCAGTTTCACAACTGCAATTTATTCAAGAGAACAGACCCTATCTAGAAGTTATCCCTGTTAAATTTGATGATGGATCATATATGGAGTTTGCGGAAATTGATACTAAGCAGTGTGAGATTGGTTTGAAATACAAAATTAATAATGTTGGAAAAGTTCCTGCAACTGATATTTTAGTGCCACAACTTGCAAAGCTTTCAGAAGACATGATTAAAAATGGTTCTAAATTAGAAGGCTTCAAATCACAACCTACTATCAGTTTAGCACCCGGGGAACATGTTTTTCTGAAAGTTAAAGAAATAATTAAGCCTCATACTGTTACATCCGAAGCTTATCTGAGGAACTATAAAGATGGAAGTCAGTCTGTGAGTCTGGAATTTCAAGTAATTTATCGAAGTGAAATAAATAAAGAAGAAATTTACTCAACTAAAACATGTTACAAAATATTTAAAAATAATTTAATTTTAGAATCATATAAACATACGAAAATAAATGATCCTGTATATGTGGAAGGTTATAATAAACTGTTTCATAGTTTTTCTAAACAATAGTGAATAAAGGACACCCCAACCAGCCGCTGCACCCGATCGCAGCCCGCTGGGCTGCTCCGGGTGAGATTTTCGTTGGGCGTAAAGGAACACAGGGATGCAGGAAATAAAGCCATTATTTGATTTTACCACCAATAAATCAAATACATTGATTCATCAATCTTCAGCAGAAATATCGATTAATCAACATACCTATACGGGGAATGGTGAGGTTCGATTAGAACTAGTACCTCGCGCCAATATATATTTCTATGGATATTTCCAAGGTGTATCTCTCAAGGATGCTATGGATGTTTTCTCAGGGCAGACCGATATTACCACCTTTTCAATTAATAGTCGTCAGTTTGAAGGATTTCGCCTGAGCAGTGGGGGTGATGCAAATTCTCAAGAATTTCATCTCAAATGGTGTCCAAAGTCGGAACCTGTTTATGGTGTTGGTGATGAATCAACTAAAATGTCATTACTTGTTTTTCACATATTCAATTTTGTTGATTTGTTGGGAACGCATAGTTCAGTACAGAAAGACGAAAATGGAATGCATAGGATTGAGCACGTAGACTTAATGTGCGTTCAATGGCATGTTGAGTTGAAGTCGCTACTCTCAACACGAGAGGAAATCAAAAAACTTAAGGAAGAAGGTGGATACCGCTTAACTCACGTTGGCGGCATTAAGCGAGTTGATAATGCATTGTTTTCTGGAAAAGATGCGCAAGAATGCTTAAAGGCACTACGTTTCTTTCTGTCCTTTGCCAAGGGTGGCTGGTGTGAACCAATATGTGTTGTTGGTTTCGACGAATCTGGCAATCGTGTTTGGGAGTCCTGGTCATCACCCATGGAGCCTTGGCATGTCCCCTTGTCTTGGTTTGACCACCATACTGGCTCTCAACTAACTGCCTTGTTTCCTATATTCATGAGGAAATGGGAAGATGGCAGCTGGCGAGATGCCTTGGAAGAAGTTATTTATTGGTATTTGAATGCGAATTTCTCATCTCGCGGGATAGATGCTGGCATCATTTTAACGCAAGCGGCAATCGAAAGGCTTTCATACGAATATGCGGTCAAGGACAAAAGGCTCCTCCTGTTAAATGGGTTTAAAGATCTATGGGCGTCAGATAAATTTCGCCTTCTATTTTCTTCGCTGAAAATACCGCTCGAAATACCATCGGAGACACCTGAGATAGCTAAACTTGCCCGAGATTTCAATTGGCTGGATACACCACATGCGTTAACAGAAATCCGTAATTCTCTTGTTCATCCCGAACACAAAAGACGTGGCCAACTTGATTCTGTTTATTATGAGGCCTGGAATCTTGGTTTGTGGTATCTCTCGATGGGACTATTGGCAGTCTGTGATTACGCTGAAACCTATGGAAACAGGTTAATGAAAAAAAGAATAGTGGGGCAAGTTGAGAAAGTTCCGTGGGGTTGAGTGATAATTATTGCCCAACCAAATAATCCAGCCGATCGCTAACGCTCCGGCTGATTACGTCGTTGGCGATAGAGAGCATGAGCAATGGGTAATGCGTGAATACGGTAGTGATTATGTCTATTTCGACAATGGGATTATGACATCATTACGGCAATCAAAATAAGGAGACTTAAATGAAAAAAGTAGCGGCAATAATCTTTATTTTTGTTATTTCGATCATGTTTTCTGTTCCGGTGTATGCTCAAACGGCAAAAGATATTAAGGGCTGGAATAAGGCTAAGTGGGGAATGACAGAAACGGAAATTGTTTCGGTATTTGACGGGTTAGTATTAAAAGATAAAGAAAACCCCCTCGACCAGTACGCAAGTTTAAGAATACCAAAATATTCAGTTGGTGGAATTGATTTTTTGGTTAGGTTTGAAATGGGCAGCGATGATAGGTTGAGGCGCGTGGTCTTAGTCCATGAAGGTTCAATAGCCTCTCATTTTGGACAGTTTGAGCAATTACTAACAACAAAATATGGGCAAGCGGCACAAAAAGACGAGTCAAAACCATCTTGGACAGGGTACGATAAAACAACAGCATGGGTGTTGCCATCTACTAAGGTAGGGTTAAACTACACATGCACACGGGGGATGGGGTGTGCTTTGATAATTAAATATGAAGACCGATCCTTAATGAAGGATGATGTGGATAAATTATAGCCCTGCCCTGCGGAGAAAGGATTGAATATGAAAAGATTAACAATGATATTTTTGCTTTTATTCGTTTGTGTTGGTTGTGATCAGAGCACAAAATACACAGCCAAACATTTCTTGGAAGGTCAGCAAACGCTGAGCTATATGGGAGATATTTTTAGGCTGAGTTACACTGAAAATACAGGAGCTTTTCTAAGTTTGGGGGCAGGCATGCCGGAAAAACTGCGTTATGCAATGTTGGTCGTTATGGTATCCATATTTTTATTTGGATTTTTGCTTTTTGTAATTCTCAGCAAAAAACTCAATTCCTTAGCGGTATTATCTAGCGCGCTAATAATTGGTGGTGGCTTGGGCAATTTGATTGATCGAATTATAAATAAAGGATCGGTTATTGATTTCATGAATATCGGTATAGGCACGATCCGGACTGGTATTTTCAATGTAGCAGATTTGGCTATTATGGCAGGTGTTTTAATGTTTGCAGCATTCTATGTAAAGAAACCGCATAACCAGGCAAATCCAGCCGACTCGTAAACTCGCGACTGATTTGCGTCGTTAGATTTCTCGAAAGAAGAACGATGAAAAGAGAAGAACGCATCGCAGAAGCATATCTGAAATCATTAGGCCTTGGAGACGTGGTTTTTGAGCCAAATGGCAATATCCCTCCCGACTTCTCGTTGAACGGAACAATTGCGATTGAAGTCAGACGACTGAATCAGCATTCTTTCAGAAACGGTGAAGTGCGTGGGCTGGAAGAAGCCAGAGTGCCTTTGTTCGGCCTCTTGCCGTCAGCGCTAAGCGAATTCGACTCGTTGTATGACGGACATAGCTACTGGGTTTCCGTAAGATTTCGTCGACCGATCGGAAAGAGTGCTGTCAATAAGAAGGCAATCGCCAAATCGCTGTCCGCCTTTCTAAAGAGACCTCTTCAACTTCCATGCGATCTAAAGGTGACAGAGAATATTTACTTTCATGTCTTTTCGAGCCAAGCAGTAGAAGGCAAGGTTTTCCGATTTGCTGGTGGAACAGACAGGGAAAGTGGCGGATTTGTTTTGTCGGAGTTTACAAAGAATTTCAAACACTGTGTGGAAGAGAAGATCCAGAAGGTCAAAGAGTACCGAGACAGGTATCCTTCATGGTGGCTTGTTTTGGTAGATCATATTGCTCACGGGTTTAAACAAACCGACAAGGATGAAGTGAAATCAATGATTGGACCGATTACTTTCTGGGATAAGGTGGTCGTTCTGGATAGCCTATCGGGGAATAGCATACTGCAAATCTAACAACCGCATGAACCGGATCGTGTCCCTATCGGGCCACTCCCGGTTATGCAGGCGTTAGCGCAATAATAATTATTTTGACTTACACGGTAATGTTGGTTATTATAGCTATAAATACCAACATGATTGGGAGCATTTTATGAGAACTATTCAAATGACCTTAGATGACGACTTGGTGGCAGCCGTTGATAGTGTTGTTAAAAAACTAAAGACAACTCGCTCTGCTTTTACCCGAAAAGCATTGAAGGATGCTATCAGGCAGGAAAATATCACCATGCTCGAAAAAAAGCATAAAAGGGGATACGAGCTTTACCCTGTTGACAAAACGGAATTTAGCATTTGGGAATCGGAACAGGAGTGGGGTGATTAATGAAGCGAGGTGATGTAAGATGGTACAAGTTCAAAAGTCCTGATAAGAAACGTCCTGTGGTTATTCTAACAAGAAATTCTATTCTGGAATATTTGGATGAAGTTACAGTCGCACCGGTAACTTCAACAATAAGAGACATACCAAGCGAAGTGCTTTTATCCCAAGAGGATGGTATGCATAATGATTGTGCTATTAATTGTGACCACATACAGACGGTTTCAAAATCAAGAATGGGATCATTAATCACTACCTTATCTAAAGAAAAGCTGGGCGAAATTCGTAACGCAATAAGTTTCGCCTTAAACCTTTAACTTCTATTGAGAATCCGCTAAAAAAGACCGAAAGAATCAATCCACCGGACACTCGTTCCTCGCGTTGGCAATTACCAATTACCTTACCCTTGATTAAAAAAAGCAGGACCAAACAGGTCCTGCTTCGAGGAAAAGAAGTGTTGGATAGTACACTTCGGGGTTAAAAAGACGTTATAAAAATTTCGTTTTGCGGTCTAACGACACTTTTGCAATGGTCCCTTTTGCCGGAAGAGGGAGAGCCTTCTTGTTTATATGAAGCACACCGGTGAGTTTTTTGCTCAAGGATTCAGACCGCCTTTCAGCTACAACACCATTTCCGGGGCCTACAACCAGCGCTGATAGATCACGGACAAAATGTTTCAACTGCTCTGCCTGGGCATTCATCTCTTCCGATGCACTGGCGGATTCCTCGGAATGGGCAGCCGTCTGCTGGGTGATTTGATCCATTTCAGCGACAGACTTGTTGATCAGTTCAATGCCCTGAGACTGCTCCTGTGAAGCAGCGGCAATTTCATCGATGAGTATTCCAATCTTCGCGGCAATCTCAACATTCTCTTTGAAGGCATCCCGGGTCAATTGAGTCAGTTCATTTCCGTGGATTATGCCCTTTATGGTGTTCTCAATCAGATCGCTCGTGTTCTTTGCCGCCTCCGCCGCCCTCATGGCAAGGTTTCTGACCTCGTTGGCCACGACGGCAAACCCGGCGCCGGCTTCCCCGGCACGTGCCGCTTCTACGGCCGCATTGAGTGCCAGGAGATTCGTTTGAAAGGCGATCTCATCAATCGTCTTGATGATCTTGCCGGTTTCTTTACTGGATTTTGTTACATCAGCAATCGCCTCAGCCATAGTAAGCATGTTTACATTTACATTCTCAACGATGCGCTGTACTTCTCCCATCATAGCTTTCGCCTGCCGGGCGTGGTCGGCATTCTGCTTTGTCATGGAAGCGAGTTCCTCTATGGATGACGAGGTCTCCTCCAGGGATGCCGCCTGTTCAGAGGACCCTTGTGCTAATTGCTGACTTGAAGAGGATAGCTGAGCTGAGGTTGAGGTTACCTGTTCGGCGCCGTCAGAGATGCCTGCGATGATGCGGTTGATCGGCTTTGATACGGATCGGGCAATAAAGTACGAAAAACACAATCCACCCAGGGAAATGACACAGATGACGCCAAAAATAGTATAGTATATCGGTATAAGGTCTTTTTGTATGTCGTCGAAATAGAGACCGGAGCCGATAATCCACCCCCATGGTTCAAAAAGTTTTACATACGATACCTTGGGAACCGGCTCGGTCATTCCTGGTTTCGGCCAAACATACTCTACGAAACCTTCCTGCTTGTTTTTACACACATTGACCATCTCGACAAAAAGATTTTTTCCGTTTGGATCTTTCATGCCCGATATATCCTTTCCATCAAGTTCAGGTTTAAAAGGATGCATGATCATTTTTGGTCCAAGATCGTTAATCCAGAAATACTCGCCATTACCATAGCGCAGACTCTTGATCCTGAGCATCGCCTCCTGCTGTGCTTTGTCCAGTG
The DNA here is from genome assembly GCA_026388545.1 of Deltaproteobacteria bacterium. Taxonomy (NCBI): domain Bacteria; kingdom Pseudomonadati; phylum Myxococcota; class Myxococcia; species Deltaproteobacteria bacterium. The sequence goes on along the minus strand of JAPLJS010000077.1, from coordinate 32,154 downwards.
GAATATCTCCTCTTTTCGCCATTGCATCGTATTCAGACATTACCGTATAGGCTACCTCCACCACATTTTTCACATTAAGACACCCATAATCCAGCATGTTTCTTTTGAACCTGAAGCTCACTGCAATGAATGATAACGCGAAGCAGAGAATAATCACAGTGCCGAGGAGAAATATTTTTGTTGACAGTTTCATTGTGCCTAACATTGCTTATTTACCTCCCTCTCTCTTCGTTCATCTTACGGCTGGTTAAGCAAGCCTTTCATCTATATTGCATTCATTATCGGTACTAAGCTATTGATTCTTTAGGCAATTTAGTGCCAGATTATTATAGGGAAAATACGAGTATAAAACCAGTATTAAAGGAGGGATTCGTTGAGGATTGCCTGGTTTCTTAAAGGCGGGGTTGTTCATTTTTTTTAATCGTAACAATTATGTAATATTCCTTTGAGAAAAAACAATTATGTATTTTACGTGAAAACGAACATTTCATAAGTATTCGTATATATACACAAATATGTCTTGGCAAGATAATTGCTAAAGATTACTACAGATACTTCTCTCTAATCTTTAATTTAATAAGGATGGTGCGATCATGGTTAGTCAAATCAACTCAGGCGACACAGCCTGGATACTGGTGAGTTGTGCTCTGGTACTTTTAATGACACCAGCCCTGGCGCTTTTTTATGGCGGTATGGTACGCCGGAAAAACGTTCTTTCCACGTTAACCTTGAGTTATATCTTCATGGCTCTCATAGGGGTGCAGTGGCTGCTGTACGGTTATTCCCTTGCCTTCGGTACTGACATTGGTGGATTCATCGGCGGCCTGAACTTCGCGGGATTTAACGGCGTAGGCGCTCTGCCCAACGACGACTACAGCAAGACCATTCCCCATAGCCTTTTTGCCGCCTTTCAGATGATGTTCGCGGTCATCACACCGGCGTTGATCACCGGAGCCTTTGTGGAAAGGGTAAATTTCAAGAGTTTTCTACTGTTCAGTTTGATCTGGGCTACTCTGGTATATGATCCCTTGTGCCACTGGGTCTGGGGACAGGGCGGCTGGCTGAAACAAATGGGTGTCCTGGATTTTGCCGGGGGAACGGTAGTGCATATTGCGGCCGGTTTTTCGGCACTGGCCTTTGCGCTGGTTATCGGGCCGCGTAAGGGGTTCGGCAAGGCCCCTATGGAACCACACAATATCACGCTTACGGTCCTGGGGGCAGGTTTGTTGTGGGTAGGCTGGTTCGGCTTTAACGCCGGTAGCGCCCTGGCCGCGAACGGTGTGGCGGTGAATGCCCTCCTGACCACCAACACCTCTGCAGCAACAGCCGGTCTTGTCTGGATGATGCTCTCCTGGCTGGATGGCCGGCCCAGCCCTTTGGGAATCGCCACAGGGATGGTAGTAGGTCTGGCGGCAGTAACCCCGGCTTCGGGTTTTGTAACACCTTTGGCGGCTATGGTTATCGGGGCAGTAGCCGCGCCGCTGTCTTATTATACCATGCGTTTTCGGGACAGACGCAAACTGGATGAGTCCCTGGATGTGTGGGCATGTCACGGTATCGCGAGTTCCTGGGGCACGATAGCCACCGGTCTTTTCGCCACAGTAGCGGTCAACAGTGACGGCGCCAATGGCCTGTTTTTTGGTAATCCCAAGCAGCTCGGCATCCAGCTCCTGGCCGTGGCGGTAACCATAGTCTTTAGTTTTGGGGTCACCTTTGTGGTAGCCAAGCTGCTTGACTGGAGTATAGGACTGCGTGTAACGCCCATAGAAGAGGAGGTCGGCCTGGATATCAGCTCTCATGGGGAGAGGTCCTACTCATAAATATGAAAAGCTTATTTTATACTTTGGAGATTTTACCATGCTGAAAAAGATTGAAGCCATAATTCGTGAAGATAAGGTCAACGATGTAAAGGATGCCCTGATTGAAATTGGCATTGTGGGGTTAAATATATTTGAAATCCGGGGACATGGCCGCCAGGGCGGCATTAAGCTGTCAGGCCGTGCCGGCACCTACATGGTAGACATGCTGCCCAAGATACAGGTTAACATTATTTTAAGCGAACACAACCTGGAAGAAACGATTCAAGCCATTCTCAAAGCCGCCTATACGGGCGAACCCGGTGATGGACTTATTTTTGTCTATCCCGTGGATGAGGTAATTCGCATCCGCACCCGTGAACGGGGACAGGATGCAGTGATGTATCCCGGCGATATTGATGAAAAAAAAGGCCGGGGCAAGGCTATGGGCGTTTAAAGACGAGGACGGCTTTAATAAAAGCCGTCTTTCTCTATCCTAATAATATCTTGTTGAACGTATCAGGAGACAAAACCAGCATGATTCACGCTCTTTATCATGCTCCGACAGAAACCCTGGGACTTATCAAAACCTGCCTCGATAAAAGAGGCATGGACGTAGCAGAACATCACTTATACGCAGGATGCCAGATTCCCCCTTTCACACATGAGATCGAAGCCCTCATTGTTATGGGCGGGCCGATGAATGTTAATGAAACGCACCTCTATTCATTTCTGGATACTGAAGTGAAACTTATCAAACAAGCAACGCTGGCTGGACGGCCTGTATTGGGTATTTGTCTGGGCGCCCAGTTAATAGCAAAAGCCCTCGGTTCCCGCGTCTACCCAAACAGTGTTCGGGAGGTTGGATGGCGCCCAATTGAACTCCTTCCGGAAGCACGCACAGACAGGCTCCTTTCGGAAGCCCCACAGACATTCGATGTTCTTCACTGGCATGGCGACACCTTTGATCTTCCCCCAGGCGCCGTACACTTGGCCAAATCACATAATTGTGTTCACCAGGCCTTTCGCTGGGGCCCTTTAACCTGGGGACTGCAATTCCATCTGGAAGTCACCCCTGAGATGATCGAGACTTGGGTTCAAGGCGAAGAATCTGTTTCCTATATACGTGGCGCCGGGGAGGCCCCCCAGGCGATCGTCGAAAAAACACCGACCTCGTGTTCAACCCTTCGGCCTTTGGCGGAACAAATCTTTTCCTCGTTCCTTGATGCTATTTGATTCTTGAAGGTGATCATTTCCTGGTAAAAGGTATGAACGGGGCCAGAAATGAACAATTTTGTAGATAAATGTGCGTTCCTGAGGCCAAATTGGCTTAATGAGATTATTTTAGTACCTTATGAGTCAATATAAGATTGAAAGATATTTTTCCATGTTGTACACTTCTCAATAATCATAACGAGAGTAGGAAACAGCATTAATTGAAAACTCTTTCTCGTTCAGAATATATTCCTGTGGGGGAAGCCACCGCTCATCGATCGGTGGTTTCACGTTGATTGGAGACTTTATATGTCCATGTTAAGGCGGCAACGCCCAGCTCTGTTGGTTTTGGAAGATGGGAGCACGTACCATGGTTATGCCTTTGCAGGGTCCGGCGAGACACTGGGAGAGGTTGTCTTCAATACGGGAATGACCGGTTACCAGGAAGTTATTACAGACCCGTCCTACAAAGGACAGATTGTAACCATGACCTATCCTTTGATCGGTAATTACGGGATAAACCCGGAAGATATGGAATCCGACGGTATCCACCTGGAAGGATTTATCGTCAAGGAGTATCAGCCGTATCCGAGTAACTGGCGCAGCCGGACGAGTTTGAAAGAGTTTCTTGAGTCTCATGGTAAGCTGGGTGTCGAAGGTATCGACACGAGGGCACTCACCCGCCGCATTCGCCTGGAGGGAGCCATGCGCGGGATTCTTTCCACCGAAATGAAGGATATTGACCTCTTACTGCAGCGTGTCCGCGCATATCCCGGCCTTGTCGGTCGGGACCTTATAAAAGAGGTTACCTGCAAGCAACCGTATCGATGGCAGGATGGTGCGCCTCAATTACTCCCATTACAAGGTTTGTCAAAATCTTCCATAGCAGCAAAGTCAGGTAAAGGTGAACATCGGTTGCTCGTTGTTGTCATCGATTGCGGTGTCAAATATAATATCCTGCGAAACCTTGAGAGATTGGGTTGTGAAGTCCTGGTTGTTCCGGCAACAACGTCTGGAAAGGAGATTTTATCATGCAGCCCGGATGGTGTTTTGCTTTCCAATGGACCGGGAGATCCGGCGGCATTACCCTATATTGTTGAAGCAACAGAGCATATCCTGGGAAAGGTTCCCATCTTCGGTATCTGCCTTGGACACCAGATTTTAGGACAAGCTTTAGGTGGAAGGACAGAGAAGCTGAAGTTCGGGCATCACGGGGTAAACCAGCCCGTAAAAAACATCCGGTCAGGACGGATTGAAATCACATCGCAGAATCACGGTTTCGTAGTAGTCCCGGAATCTCTCCCCGGCAACCTGGACATGACCTATGATAACCTGAATGATAACACATCGGAAGGAATGTGCTCCCCGGAGTTAAATGCATTCAGCGTGCAATATCATCCGGAAGCGGCGCCGGGGCCCCACGACGTAAACTATCTGTTTGAACAGTTTGTATCTCTCATGAAAATAAATAAGGAACCATCCCTATGATTCTGATCATTGATTTTGGCTCTCAGTACAACCAGCTCATTGCCCGGCGTGTTCGCGAGCACCATGTATACTGCCAGATAGAGCCTCCGGAAATTGACATCAAAAAAATTAAATCTCTCCACCCGGAGGGTATTATTCTGTCCGGAGGCCCCGCAAGCATCTATGAGAAAGGGAGCCCGCGGGCAGACAGGGGTATCTTTGGCCTGGGTATTCCCGTATTGGGTATCTGTTACGGCATGCAATTTATGGTTGATGCCCTTGGCGGAAAAGTTATCGGAGCTGAAAAGCGGGAATACGGATTTGCCGAACTCAGCATCAAAGACCTGTCAGGCATTTTCTCTTGTGTGGATAAGGAAACCCGGTGCTGGATGAGCCACGGAGACTCCATCGGCGCCCTGCCGAAGGGTTTTAAAACCACGGCATCCACCCCAAATACGAAGATCGCTGCTGCAGAAAACGCATCGAAGCGATTATACGGATTGCAGTTTCACCCGGAGGTTGTCCATACGCCTGAAGGGAAAAAAATGCTGGAGAACTTTCTTTTTCACATTTGCAACTGCAAGAAAAGCTGGACAATGAAATCTTTTGCCCGGGACACCATCGCAGAGATTCGCGCCCAGGTTGGAGGGAACAAGGTGATACTGGGTTTGAGCGGCGGCGTGGATTCATCGGTTGCGGCCGTCCTCCTCCATCAGGCCATCGGCCGTCAGCTGCACTGTGTTTTTGTGGATAACGGTGTTCTTCGGGAAGGCGAGGCGCAGAAGGTTCAGGATGTTTTCCGAAAACATTTCCAGATCAACCTGCGATTTGCCCGTGCAAAGAAGCTTTTTTTGGACAGGCTGAAGGGCGTTGAAGACCCGGAAAAGAAAAGAAAGATTATCGGCCGTACCTTCATAGAAGTTTTTGAAAAGGAGGCCCGGCGGATCAAGGATGTCAAATTCCTTGCCCAGGGGACCCTCTATCCCGATCTCATTGAATCCCGCTCGGCCTTCGGCGGGCCAAGCGCGGTGATCAAATCCCACCATAACGTGGGCGGCCTCCCGAAAAAGATGCGTCTGTCCCTGGTGGAGCCCCTCAAACACCTCTTCAAGGACGAAGTCCGTATGCTGGGCAAGGAGTTGGGGATGTCCGATGAACAGGTCTGGCGGCAACCATTTCCCGGTCCGGGTCTGGCTATCCGCATCATCGGGGAGGTTACGGAAAAACGGCTGGCTATCCTGCGCAAGGCCGACGTGATCCTCATGGATGAGATCCGGGCGGCGAATTTCTACCGCAAGCTGTGGCAGTCCTTTGCCGTCCTCCTGCCGATCAAGAGCGTTGGGATTATGGGGGATCAACGGACCTACGAAAATATTCTGTCGATACGGGCGGTCACCAGTGACGATGCCATGACGGCAGACTGGGCGAAACTACCCCATGACCTTTTAGGTAAGATTTCCAACCGCATCATCAATGAGGTCAGAGGCGTGAACCGGGTAGTCTATGATATCAGCTCCAAGCCGCCCAGCACGATTGAGTGGGAATAACAAAAGATGCCGAAAAGAAACGACCTGAAAAAAATCCTTATCATTGGTTCCGGGCCGATTATTATCAGCCAGGCCTGCGAATTTGACTATTCCGGCACGCAGGCATGTAAGGCGCTGAAAGAAGAGGGTTACCAGGTCGTCCTGATCAACAGCAATCCGGCGACAATAATGACTGATCCCGAAACGGCGGACAGGACGTATGTGGAACCGATCACGCCGGAGGCCGTGGCAAAGATCATTGCCAAGGAACGTCCCGATGCCCTTCTTCCAACGCTGGGTGGACAGACAGGTCTGAACACTGCTGTCACTGTTGCGGAAAACGGTGTGCTGGAGCAATACGGCGTGGAGATGATCGGCGCATCTCTCGAGGTAATCCAAAAAGCGGAGGACCGCGAGAAATTCCGCGACGCCATGGAACGGATAGGACTCAGGGTACCCAGAAGCGGATTTGCGAAAAATATGGATGAAGTATTTGCAGTCGCTACACATATTGGATTCCCTCTCATTATTCGTCCCTCTTTTACCCTTGGCGGTACGGGAAGCGGTGTCGTCTATAACAGGGAGGAGCTTGCGGAACTCGCCAAGGTTGGACTGGCCGCCAGCATGATCCATGAAATCATGCTGGAAGAATCAGTTCTGGGGTGGAAAGAATATGAACTCGAGGTGATGCGAGACAGGGCGGACAACGTCGTCATTATCTGTTCCATAGAAAATTTTGATCCCATGGGCATTCACACCGGCGAGTCGATTACGGTTGCCCCTGCCCAGACCCTGACCGATGTGGAGTATCAGCGGATGAGGGATGCAGCCATCGCCATCATGCGGGAAATCGGTGTGGAAACCGGCGGATCGAACGTGCAGTTCGCTGTAGATCCCCAAAACGGAGACATGGTTGTTGTCGAAATGAATCCCCGTGTGTCGCGGTCTTCCGCCCTTGCCTCCAAGGCAACAGGTTTTCCCATAGCAAAAATTGCCGCAAAACTTGCCGTCGGCTACACACTTGACGAGATTCCCAATGATATTACCAGGGAAACGATGGCATCCTTTGAACCGACCATTGACTACTGCGTTGTTAAAATTCCCCGCTGGACGTTTGAAAAATTTCCGGAAACCGAAGACGTGCTGACGACGTCCATGAAATCGGTAGGAGAGACCATGTCCATCGGCCGTACTTTTAAAGAGGCGCTCCAGAAGGCGGTTCGCTCACTGGAAATCGGCCGATTCGGTTTGAAAGCAGCTTTACCGGCGGAAATCGGCAATGCCGGGGAATTCTTGTCTTCTCAATTAAAGACGCCGAACTCCCTGAGACTGTTTTATATCGCCGCCGCCTTTTACCACGGCATGAGCACTGAAGAAATATCCCGTTTGACCTTGATCGACCCCTGGTTTCTGAACCAGATACAGACTATTGTTGAGGCGGAAAAGCTTCTCGAGACGACACCGCCTTCGGTTGAGGTATTGCGGGAAGCCAAGCAGATGGGTTTTTCTGATCGATATCTTGGCGAGCTCTGGAAAATATCTGAAGCCGATATCCGCGAGATGCGCTTTCGTGAAAATATCCTGCCCGTTTTCAAGCTTGTCGATACCTGTGCCGCTGAATTCGAGGCCTATACACCTTACTATTACTCTACATATGAGGTTGAAGATGAAGCGCGGCCCTCTTCGAAACCAAAGGTGGTGATCCTGGGTGGGGGCCCCAACCGCATCGGTCAGGGGATCGAATTCGATTACTGCTGTGTGCATGCATCGTTTGCCCTTCGTGAAGAGGGGTATGAAAGCATTATGGTGAATTCAAACCCGGAAACGGTGAGCACCGACTACGATACATCGGATAAGCTGTTTTTTGAGCCGGTAACCCTGGAAGATGTCCTTCATATCCTGAAGACGGAAAATCCTCTGGGGGTAATCGTACAGTTCGGAGGACAGACTCCCCTCAATCTTGCCAAGGCTCTGGAGGCCTCGGGGGCAAGGATACTGGGGACATCTCCCGATGCGATAGACCGCGCCGAAAACAGAGAGCGTTTTCAGGAAATTGTTAAACGTTTGGACCTTAAGCAACCGGACAACGACACCGTAACGGATATCAATGGAGCGCTCAAGGCAGCCCGGAGGATCGGTTACCCCGTCCTGGTCAGGCCTTCCTACGTCCTGGGAGGGCGATCCATGGAGATTGTGTATGATCAGGAATCTTTGAAACAATTTATGGAGAAGGCAATTGCTGCTTCTCCGGATCATCCTATACTGATCGATAAATTTCTCGAGGACGCCATAGAAGTCGATGTGGACGCCATCTGCGACGGTACGGATACCGTCATCGGAGGCATCATGGAACATATTGAAGAAGCGGGTATCCATTCCGGAGACAGCGCCTGTGTGCTGCCGCCTATCACGTTTTCAAAGGAACTCCTTGAGACAATTGAGAAGCAGACAAAACTGATCGCCCGGGAACTGGGAGTGATCGGTCTGATGAACATTCAGTATGCTGTAAAAGACGGCATTCTTTATGTACTGGAGGTTAATCCGCGTGCATCCCGGACTGTTCCCTTTGTCAGCAAGGCTATCGGCGTACCCCTTGCCAAACTGGCAACCAAGGTAATGCTGGGGAAATCCTTAAAGGAATTGGGATTCACGAAGACCATATGGCCGGAACATATCTCTGTAAAAGAGGCAGTCTTCCCCTTCAACCGGTTTCCAAACGTGGATGTACTCCTGGGTCCTGAAATGAAGTCCACGGGTGAAGTGATGGGAATTGACCGTTCTTTTGGAATGGCCTTTGCCAAAGCACAGATGGCCGCCGGTTTCCGCCTGCCCCTTGAAGGGGGTGTATTTATCAGTGTAAATGATGTACATAAGGATAAAATTGTGCCCGTCGCCCGTTCGTTTTACAATATGGGTTTCTCTATAATGGCCACCCGTGGTACGGCGGCCCACCTGCAGAGACACGGCATCACGACGGAGACCATTCTCAAGGTGAGCGAAGGCCGTCCCCACATTGTAGATCGCATTAAAAATGGTGATATTCAAGTGGTTATCAATACGAGCGTTGGACGCAGGTCAACTTTTGACGCCTATCACATTCGACGAGGCGCGCTCATCTACAATGTACTCTACACAACGACCATTGCCGGGGCAAGAGCCCTGACCGAGGCTGTTATGGCATTGAAAAAGGAACCGTGGGAGGTATTTCCACTCCAGGATTATCATTCCGGAATAAAAAGGGACATGGGTCAGGGATAAGGGGGGTAAATATTATGGAAGAGAGAAGACCAAGGGAAGAATGCGGTGTATTCGCTGTTTACGGAGCACCGGAAGCGGCGCGTATCACATTTTTCGGTCTCTTTGCCCTCCAGCATCGTGGACAGGAGAGTGCGGGCATCAACACGGCGGATGGTTGTCAGGTATGGGGACATAAGGGTATGGGCCTGGCATCTGAAGTGTTCCGGGAAGATACCTTCTCTAAGTTGCCCGGTCACTTAGCCATTGGACATGTTCGTTATTCGACAACAGGGTCTTCTGTTCTTTCCAATGCCCAGCCGTTTTTGGTGCATCACGCCGACGACTACTACGCCCTGGGCCACAACGGAAACCTCATTAATGCCCAGGCATTGCGTTCCGAACTCGAAGACAAGGGCTCCATTTTCCAGTCCACGATGGATAGTGAAGTGATCGTTCACCTGATGGCCAAGCATCTAAAAAATGGAATCGATGAAGCCCTGACAAAGGCACTCACCCAGGTTCAGGGAGCATACAGTATCGTGATGCTGACGAAAGACAAAGTGATTGCAGCGCGCGATCCCCGTGGCTTCCGTCCTCTCTCCCTCGGAGAACTCAATGGCGGGTGGGTTATCGCTTCCGAGACCTGCGCATTCGATTTGGTGGGCGCCAAGTACCTGCGCGATGTAAAGCCCGGCGAGATTATTATTATTGACCAGGCAGGATTACACAGCATTACTCCCTTCCCTCAGATAAGACATGCCCATTGTATCTTTGAACTGATCTATTTTGCGCGGCCCGACAGCCAGGTCTTCGGTGAGAATGTGTACATGTGCCGGAAACGTCTGGGACACCGCTTGGCGAAGGAATACAGGCCGGATGTAGACCTTGTCATGCCGTTTCCCGATTCAGGCAACTACGCCGCTTTAGGCTATGCTGAAGAAAGCGGCATTCCCTTTGAGATGGGCATGATCCGCAATCATTATGTGGGGCGCACGTTCATTCAGCCGACCCAGCCCATGAGGGATTTTGGTGTGCGGGTCAAATTAAACCCCGTGAAGCCTTTGCTTTTCGGGAAACGGGTTCTGATTGTGGAAGATTCCATCATCAGGGGAACAACCAGCCGCAACCGTGTCCGTAATCTTCGTGAAAACGGTGTGAAGGAAATCCACATGGTCGTAAGTTGTCCGCCCACACGCCATCCCTGTCCGTACGGGATTGATTTTTCGTCGAAAGGTGAGCTTATCGCCGCGCAGCAGGATAATGTTGAAGCTATTACCCGGTTCATCGGGCTGGATAGCCTGAACTACCTGTCTTTGAAAGGCAGACTTAAGCACTTTGACCCCCCTCTTTTCTAAAGAGGGGTTGGGGGAGATTTTACGGAATGCAATTAAAATCCCCCTGAATCCCCCTTTACAAAGGGGGACTTGAAAGAGATAATATTCTTAAGTCAGCGACATTGATCGTGGATTTATAAAAATATTATAGCAGATGAGCACCGTTTTAATAAAGGTTCATCCGTACATTTGAGTTGATAATCTGTTGAATTGAGCCTTGACTGGCTTACACCTACCTACTCCACACTCATGGTACATTGAAGACATCAATGATTATCAAAAGAAATCTTTACTCAAGCCTACCTTAGGTCTGCCGCTTTTTGAAGAATGTAGATCGCCTCGGGCATTCCAATCTTGCCGTCGCTGTTGACTTCGGCACTCTGAACGATCGATTGATTGGGGGTAATCCCTGAGAGGACCTGCATGGTCATAATGGCGTCAGCCAGAGTGATGAAGGTATCCCCGTTGAGATCGCCTGTCACGATAATTTTTGTTATTTTTGAAAGCCTGTTTCCCGCTGCATCGTACTGGTAGATAATCGTATTACGGCTCGTCCCCGCATTATAGGTGGCTGACGTCAGGCGGTTGAGCTTGTCGTAGGTATAGGTCGTTTCGTATGCAAAAAGTGTAACCGCAGACAGCCCGATAAAAAATAAGACAAAAACCAAAGAAATCAAGATCTTATTTTTCATAACATTTCCCCTCTCAATGGATTGCTTTATTGTCATCTTAGATTACCGACAAAAAATATAGGCAACAAAATGACCTTGTTGATTTACATGAATCGCATCCTTGTCATATCTTCCATGCTCTTCCCCCTTTGCTCCGTAACGTTCTTCATGCTTAAAGGAAGAACGCTGATGCCATGATCTATGGCTAGAGCTATTTTTTGCCTCCAGTCCAATCCTGTACTGTTTGCTTCCCTTTTTTTTCTACAGGCTTTTCTTGAGTTGTCTTTCCTTTTCCTTGCATTTCAGTCGAAATCGTGTCGGCTGCTTCTTCCTGAGGAGTTTGAAGTTTTTTCGTATTTTTTTCAGCTTCCTTTTTTTGTTTCTTGGTCATGTCTGAGTATTCGGTTTTATCGCTACATTTGCCTTTTTTCAGAGCTTTATTTACTTCCGTCGTCACTTTCGTAATTTCTCTGGCACTTGGGCCATCATCCTCATCTAAAGGTACAGGGCCAAAATTCGTTCTCTCTTTTTTGTTTGGTATTGGTTTATCGTCACTAAAAGGCCATATTAACCCGATTGGATCGATATAATTGATCGGATTATTGCCGACAAAGCCGTATAAATTTAACCCGCCCCTTTCTCCTATCGGGTCCCTTGTCGTCCATCTCCCGGCGGATGGTGAATAGAAACGCTTCCCGAAATACGAGAGGCCGGTTGCCAGATCATAGGGTTTTGTGGAAAATTGGTAGGGCTGATCCAGGGCTCCTGTCCTGGTCAATAAATTGCCGAAGGGATCGTAGGTATATGCGGCCACCACCGTCTGAGAGCTGTCAATTACCGCCGTTACATTGCCCTTTCCATCGTAGAGGTAGTAATAATTCTGCCCTCCCTGTTTCAGGCTCAAAAGCCCCCCTATGCCCCCGCCTTGATGGAGCCCCCAGGTATATTCACTGAGAATGTTGTTGCTATCATCGCGTTCCTGCAAGGGCAAATAATCGTCTGCCACATACATGACCTTTTTGGTCCAATATGTGCTTGTGGAATATTTGGAATACTCCACTTCCTTCTCTCCTATATGGCCGTCATCCCCATACTCATAGGACACTTTATAGGATTCGGATTCCAGGGTCGGGATGGTGGTAAAATATTCCCATCCAGTCGATCCCAGGCGATTTCTGATATCATAGATTCCGGTAAATGTTTTACCTTCAGGACTGTTCCATTGGGTCATGTTACCTTCGGCATCGTAAGTGAAGGTCTGAGCAGGATTTGTAGCGCTGAGCAGCTCGTTTATGTTGTTGTAGCTGTAAGTTGTCTGCCCGTTGACAAAAGACGTTACGGGCGCTCCGCTGGTTGCGGTTTCGCCGGCGATAAGGTCCTTATCGTTATAGGTATAACCGTACTGGCTGATTATTTCGCCCGAGGATTTCTTGTTCGCTACCGAAACAAGACGATTCAGAGAGTCGTACTGGTAATCGGTATAACTTCCGTTCGGCCGGGTCAGTCGCGTGACCAGCGGGCTTGCACCAGTGTAGGAGTAAGTAAAATTCCCGGCGCCTCCGTTGATTGCCGTCAACCGGTCAAGGGCATCGTTAGTATAGGATACGGTCTGGCCCAGCTCCAATGAGTAGCTCTTCACCTGGCCTTTCGCATCATACTGATAAGTAATGATATCATTGTCCAGGGGTCCGTCGATGCTTGTAACAAGAGAATCGGCGTTGTAGCTGTACGCGGTTGTGCCCAAGGCGTCGGTCATACCGGTAAGACGCCTGTATGCATCGTGTTGATACATGGAAGGCATTGTGTAGTATTTCACATCACTTGTTGAGTGCGATATATATGCCAGGTTATTATTTGAATTAAACGTATAAGAGGTGGACAGGTTTCTGGGACCGGTGTAGGAAGCTATCCGGCTTAAGGAATCATAAGTGTATGAAGAGGCTGTTCCATCGGCAAAGGTTTTCGTGATGAGCCTGTTGCTATTGTCATAATCAAATGAGGTGACCTGACCTTTGGGATCGATCAATTGAATTTGGTTCCCGTTGGCGTCATAAACGAACCCGGTTATCCCTCCGTCCGGATGCACTATCCGGGTAATATTTTGTGAAGAGTTATAAACGTATTGGGCCGTTCTTCCGCCCCGGTCTGTGATGGCTGTGATAAGATGGGGAAATACGATCGAATAGGTTATGCTTACGTATCTGCCGTCGGGATAGGTGATCTTCGTAACATCGTTCAGGATGTTGTATTCATAGGTGATAGTCATTCCGGTGGCATCGGTGTATGTCTGGACTCTTCCGAGGGCGTCGTAGGTATAGCTATTCAGGACCTGCCCACTCCGGGTGATCTGGGTGAGACGATAATTCGCATCATAGATAAAATTCGTCGTTATGTTAAGCGGATCGATCTTCGAGATGATATTTCCGAAAGCATTGTAGGTTATTGATGCCGTATTCCCCGAACGGTCCGTGTGGGATGTGATATCGTGTGCGGTATTATAGGCAAGAACGATGGTCCCCAGTCCATTAGTGATTCCGGTCATATCAACGTCGTTTGCCGCATAGCTGAGGGTCGTAACCGCATTATTAGAATCAGCGATAGATGTGACTTTCCCCATCGTATTATAAGTATAATGAATGTTCAAATAGCCATTGGATATGCCGGTAAGATTACCGGTGTCGTCGAACGTGAAATCCGTGACGTCTCCTTCAGGGGATTCGATGGAAGCAAGTTCCATTCCTATAATATCATATAAGGTTTTGGGAGCATTGCTTGCGTAATTATTGTTGCTTGCATCTATGTAAGGAATATAATTCTTAGGACTGATATACCAGGATAATGAGCCCGAGCGATAGTACTCTTCCTTGCCGCCAAAGGGATTGGTCACAGTGATGCGGGAGTTGTAAGACATCGAGGTTTCCGGGGCGGGGTAGGAATCTGTACCCTCAAGGCCATCGGCCGGCTCGAAATAAAATCCCCAACTGCCCCCGGCATTTGTCAGACTTTCCAGATAGTAATCCGTCAACACATAGTGACGGTAGGTGAAACTTGTCCAGTAACCGCCCATGTCGGTTATTTTCGCCAGATTTTTGTTGGCGTCATACTCAAACGCAGCAGTGCGGCCGAAGGGGTCGGCAGCCTGGATTACAAGCCCATCGTTGTTATAGGAAAGGGTTGTCACTTTGCCCAGCGCATCGGTAATCGTCATCAATTTACCATTCGCATCATAGCCCATGCTCAGCTTCTGCCCATAGGCGTCCTTCATCTCCGTGAGAAGCGAGATGTCGACGGCTGTTCCCGTGGGAATGTTGTAGACGTATACCTCGCCGTCGGGGAATTTGAGCTCAAAATGGTTTTCCGTAAGTTCCGTGAGAGTGTTGAAAACATGATAGGGGGGCTTGAAGACGCCCGCACCGATGGGAACATAAAGATCCTGATTCCCGTCGGGCATGACGACCATGATGCCGGCAAATGCTCCGTTATTATCCACCGCCCGGTAGAGATAGCTTCTGTAATTCAACTGCCACTTGCTTCCGAAAGGTCCGCCGAGAGACGTTTGCGAATTGTAGCTCAGCTTCAGCTCCACCGAAGGCCCAATCGGGCTATTGTACCACAACGGCGTATCCGCCATGTAGAAGTTCAGATTGACCATGTTCACCTGCCAGACAGGCGCCCCTTTGGAGGATGGCACGCATGACGCCTGGGCAGATCGGCTGGCGCTCAACGCAGACGCCGATCCTCCCCCTCCGCCACTGCTGCCGCCGACATTCTGGCATGAGGGTTCGCCCAGATCCGACTCCGGGGTGGATGATTGTCCTGACGTGTTGGAGAGATCAAGGGCTTTCCTCACTGTAGCAAACGCAGTCCGAACGGCCGCCACTTTGGCTTCGTAACTGCTCTTGGTCTGAATCGTACTTGTGTTTTCGGGGGAGGATTGTGCCTGGACGCTGACTCTCAGGGGTCCAAAGAAGAGCAGAGTGGCGGCCAATAAGGCCCATCCGATGATGCGTTTTTCTCTCATGTGCACTCCTTTTACGATAACTGTTTCTGAGTGACGAAAATGCGTGAAGAATACCTTCATAAGGCCCCCTCAATTCAATGTATGCCCTGTGCCGTTCGACCGGCCTTCCGCCCCGCGCTTGTCGAAGGGCTCCCGGCCAGTTCAGGCCCGGTTGGTAAGAAGACAATCGCCATCAGGGTCCAGAGAAGGAAAAGCTCTGCCGGCCGGTGGAACGGGAAGTCGACCATGGCGACTGCGGCCAGGGCAACCACCCCGGCAGAGGCCCCGGTCGGAAGATCGCCAGACGCATCCCTCTCTATTTGAAAAGCGGAAGTAAAGAATGATCCCAACAGGAATCCTAAGCTGAGAATTGCGGCAAAGCCGCTGTCCACGATGGTCTCCAGGTAGTCGTTGTGGGCATGGGCCTGCAGACCGGAAAACTTCCGCTCGTCGGAGGTGCCCAGGCCGTCAAGCCAGTGAGCGGTTTCCCATTCAATGAATTTTGGCTCAAACGCCCCCGGTCCGTATCCAAACACCGGGCGTTCCAATAGATGGGAAGCTGTGACCCGCCAGATGTAGAAGCGTCCTTCGAGCGTGTTCATAAGCGAGCGGGACGGCATCCATGGAAGCAGAAGGAGCACGGTCAGGGCAACCGCCGTCATCAACCGCCAGCGCGCAAATTGTCCAAGGGCGCCTATCCAAACCAAGGCGCCAATGAGGGCGACGATGGCCGCGCGTGAGCCTGTGGCAAAAACCGCCGCTACTTGAAGCGTGATGGCCAGGTAATATAAGGCCCGAGATTTGAGCAGCTTTCCCAAATGAATGGTTAGCGGTATCCCGGCCACAAGAAAGGCGGCCACAAAATTGGGATTCCCGAGCGTTCCTAACACGCGCATCCGGGGGCTTCCATAAGCGGGCGTTGCCCATCCGAAGAGGCGGAAGGGATCAAACCCCAGGTATTGCAATAAGGCGATGGCAGCGATAACGGTGCAGGATGCGGTAACCGCCATGGCCAAGTGCATGGACTTTGGCCGGAGGGCCATGACCAGTACGAACCACCCCAAAGAGAACAGGGCCAGCCAAAGGGTCTCTAATGAAACAAATTTCCCGAACAGGGCTGAAATGATTAACGTAGAAGGCCAAGCGATCAGGGAAAGAAGAAATCCCCGAGGCAGGGTGGGCCATCGGAAATTGCCCGTGCTCAGGGCCAAGATTCCTGCAAGAACAACGAATCCCCCAAGAAGAATAATCTTGGGCGTGGAAAAGGGCCGCTCAATCCCCGGTAATATAACAAAAGGGAAAAGAGCCGTCATGGAAATTATGGCCCCGCGGAGCCATCGTACAGCCCTTCCGGTCTCGAATTCCCTCGGCAGATTCTTTCCACCTCTCACAATATTCTCACTATTATCCTGAGGACAAAATGTGTCAAGGTTGCTTTGAAATAAAGGGTTTCAGTGCATTGGGGCCGAGTAAACCGGCTTTCCCAACACTGTATGTCGAAGTTTTTTCTCCCTGCTTACAGCCTGCATGGTGGTGCTGCAACACTTCTAAGGATTACAATTTGTACTCTCGCATGGTTCTCGAAAACAGTCAATCATTGAGTTCAGGAAGAAGCAAATGACTTATCAGGCCACGGGACCGGGCACCTCACTAACGTGCCGCCCTGTAACCGAAAAAAGAAAATAATCAAAGAACCAAATAACCTATTTGCCAGAACGCACCGGGAGTGCCCGGTAGATGGGGCCGGTCCCCGGGGGAAACCAGTACCGCCCGCCACCGTTGAAATCGAATTGGGCAGCAACGGAACCGCGCGTCTCAGATGCCCAGGGAGCAACACAAGTAAGACGAATCAATTCCGTTAAATGGACATCATAACCGCAGCCAGATTTATAAGTTTTACCCGCATCATATAACCCCGCCAACTCATCCAGCGCCGGCATCCGCCAGTCCGTGTACCCACCTCCCCGATAATTCTCACAATAGTTCTTGGCATCTTGCCAGTTAATTCCAGACCCATTGTCCCTCGCCGCCCACATCTGGTTCGTCCGCGTGTCCAGGACTGTCCCGTTGTCATAGGCAATAAAACGACCGTCCCTGGCGGTTTCCCCGGCTGTGGGTTGAGAGGGGCGTTTCGCCATGGCGAGGGTCGTGCTCTTTTTCGCCTCCAGAGAAGCCTTCTCCTCGTCTATTTTCTGCCGTTTCTCCTTCAGTGCTTTCTTTTTCTCCAGCAGCACCTTCTCCTTTTCCAGCTTGCGCTCTTCATCTTCCAATTTCCTGCTTTCGTCATCCAGCTCATCTGTGACTGATATATTGGATTCATATTTGTCTGTTAGCGATTTTCCCGATGGAGAGACGTCTGTTATCCTTTTCTCCGATCCGGGCATGAAATAGAACTGTCCCTCCAGAGAGGATAATTCCCAGGGCACCTGACCCGTTTCCTTCTTCACCTTTGCGCGCACATTAATGAATACATCGCTTATGGTCAGTCCGGGGGCCTGCATATACTTGAGCAATGCCGCCGTGTATGGGCTGTTACGCCCGTCTCCATCCCGGGCTACGTTTCCGGGGCTGGTGGAATAGGAAATGAAAGTGCCCGATGGCGCGCTGCTGACGATAGCCAGACCCCTAGTGGCGTTTCGGAAGCTGCGGGCGAAAGGATTGTCCCGACAGGCATCGAGCATGACAATATTCAAACCATTGTTGGCGGTGGCCATTTCATCGAGGATTTTATTGGCATCGACAGCCTGATATTTGACGTCGGCCTCCTTGTTTATCTTCGCGCCAATCGGCAGCAGGTAATTCACGCCATTAACCTGCACGCCGTGGCCGGCATAGTAAAATAAACCCACACCGCCCCTCTTCAGGCGGTTGCCAAACGACTCAATGGCCTCTTCCATTTCCTGCAGGCTGGCATTTTTCTTGAGCGTAACGGAAAACCCAAGTTTCTTCAGCATGGCGGCCATATCCGCGGCGTCATTGACCGGATTCTTCAGAGGACCGGAACTGTAGGCGCTGTTGCCGATGACGAGTGCGCTGCGCTGCTCCGTCGCTGCCTGCAATGCATACGGACGGATAAGAAAAAGGATAAACAGAATAAGGAAGATTCTTATAGACATGGCTTGCATAGAAATACCCCCTATTTAACAAATCGATATTTCTTATAATTCAACCATCAACAAATGGCAATTAGATGTTAAGGTTTTCCGATTGAACAGTTGTATAGATAGAAAAAAGTTGGCATACTATATTATGGAAGAAGTGCTTGCTGAAAACAACTACTTATCCTTAACATCGCGATGTCATGAAAAGTGAGGATTACGGGTTGCAGATTTGGGGTCACCCATTGCGTTAATTTTTCAAATTAATATGCCCTTCTTTTGAAAAAGGGAAATTGAGGCATCCGAAGGCCGTTTTGATGTCGGTCTTTCCTTCTATCTTATAAGGCAAGTCATCACCGGTAATAATGGTCTTCAGGCTTCCACCCAAGTCTTTGAACTTTGCAACGACAGGTACCTGTACCCGTGTTATTGATGACGAGGGAATCAGGAGTTCCTTTTCCAAACGCCCGTTCCCGATTTCTTCACTGTTAAGGTAAATAGTGTATTCAAAAGACTTGAGCGTAAGGTCAAAACGATTCGGATTTTGTACCTCGAGACCGAGGAGAAGATTCATCTCTGTAAAGGAGCGGGGTCTGAGGATGATCTCGCGAAGGACAAAGGAGGGCTTTTCCAGGATCCAACTCAGGCAAGACACAAGCAGAATAGAAAGGGCAAAGACGCTGATAAGGCATTGCTTTTTCACGGTGGGAGTATATGAAGAAGGATTTTGTGTGTCAAGAGGATTTTGGCCACAAATTGTTAGGTGTGCTGTCGATGTTTGTCGTCGGACGTGAATTGTGTTTATTCCGTGTTGAAGTTCTGCATTTTCTTTGCGCTTGCCGATTTGTGGAGGAAGTATTCATCAACCGGATGAACCATAATAAATTCCTTGACAATTTATCCGTTACCCTTTAATTATAGTAACACTATTGATTCATTCATTTTTCATTTGGCCACTCTCTTTTTCTTTAAGAATTTAGGAGGGCAAGTGATTATCAAATTCATCATACAACCTTCCTGTCAGCGCTCTTAGCTGCCAGGAAATCCCTTCTGAAGTCACTGTCAATTCGTTACCCAGTTCCGTTCATATATATGAGAGACTGGGTTTCCATCCTGAAAAACCTGAAATGATGGCAAGTAATATTCCCTATACTCCCATGTATCTTGAATTATCAAAGGTTAATAATCTGCACACCATCGGAGTCAGGTCTCAACATTGACGCTCTACGCAACAGGTTGCGGGGAGCGTCAATTTCTGTTATTTAATTAATGTTATAAATGTTATAGAGGATGAAAAACAACTATCGGAGATTCACCGATACGTTTCTGAGCTGACAAAAAGCTCATTCTCGATTTATCAGCCGTATAAGGTTCAATGCATGAAAAAGAAGGGGACCACAATATTTTTCTTTGCCCTTTGCGTATCCCTTCTCATCTCCGTTAGTGCAACGGGGTTGCGAGCCGCACAATTGCGACCGAACCAGCTCCGCTCCTGTCTCAGGCAGGGAATTGAAAAAGTTTTTAACATGGAAACCCCGATCGCAAACGCCAATCTGCAAAAAGCTGTGGAACTGGACCGGGAAGACCCGACCGGATATGCCTTCCTTGCTTTGACTTATTTGGTCTCCTACGAGACGAGCTTCGAACCGAAAGAGCGAGAGCAAAACCAAGAATCAATGCTGCATTACGTAAACGAAACCCGAGCCAGGGGAGAGAAGAGGATTAAGAAGAATTCTCAAGACGGCCAGGCTTATTTTGCCATGGCCCTGGCGAAAATCGCGAAAATTCGTTGGGCGATTACACAAAAACAATATCTTACTGTAGCACAGGAGACTTCGAATATCTGGAATTATTTGGAAAAAGCGAAGGAGGCAGACCCGTATAATTATGATATTTATTTTCTCATGGGCATGCTCCATTACCATCTCGACCATCTCCCGGACCTCGTCCAGTTCTTTTCTTCCCTGTTGATCACTTCCGGGGACCGCCAAAAAGGCCTTCAGGAACTGGAATTGGCGGCTCAAAAAGGGGATCTTCTCAAAGAACTTGCACAGGCTGAACTGTCCCAGATTTATATGAATTTTGAAAAACAACCTGCCCGGGCTTTGCCTATTATCCGAGGATTAAGGGAAAAATATCCCCGCAATTATAATTTTTCTTTTGCGCTGGCCGGTACTCTTTCCGACCTCCATCGATTCAAAGAGGCTTTTGCCATAGCCCGGGAGATTGAAAAAGGTGTTCGGTCAGGCCTTCCGCCCTTTGTTCCCCAGCTCCAACCCCGTTATGATCAGTTAGTGGGGAGAATTTTTTTCAGCCAGGGGGACTTCGCAAAAGCCACTGAATATTTCCAAATGGCTCTGAAGGATACTTCTCCTTATAACGCCCGGGTTCGGGTCTGGGCCTTTGTGCGTCTGGGGATGATTCATGATGCCCGCAACGAGATGGAGCAGGCTGAGGATTACTACTCAAGAGCCCTGAATGTAGAAGGCGGGGAAGGTACCGCTCAGGTGGAAGCAAGGAAATATCTAAAAACTCCTTATGTGCCCCTACCTAAACCGTAACCGGGGACACATCCCTCAGCCCTCGCCTTGTGAAAAGATCCTCACTTATAAGGAAAATGCCGGCCTGGGAGCGAGGAGTTTTGATAAGATAGTTCATTGTTTGCGCTGTCGACGTACGGTGACAGTTTCCCCACCGATACCCCAGTTGTCTGTATCGATTTCTTCTATGACAACAACCGTTGTTTGAGGATTTTTACCTAACACATCCGCAAGAAGTTTTGTTACTCCATGAATAAGCTGGGCTTTTTTTTCTGACGTAACACCTTCCTTGGTTATCTTGATATTTACGTAGGGCATAGATCCTCCTTTCCCAAAGACAAATTTGCCTATCACATAAATGGATTTACAGGTGGGAGTGCCTTGTACTTTTTTTCTTCTTTGCCTTGTAAAGCATCTTATCCGCCCTTTTCAGGAGAGACATCGCATTATCAGTTCCATCTCCTGCGTAAGATAGCCCATAGCTTATTGAAACGTGGATCGCAGTGCCTTCGAAATCCATGGGGTAATTGACAAAAAAAGTCTTCAGTCGATTTGCAAATTCATGTGCTTCGTCAAAGGGCGTATTTGGAAGAATTATGACAAACTCATCGCCCGCAAATCTCGCGACGATGTCGGTCCCGCGAGTCATGTGCAACGAATTGGTTGCCACGTACTTAAGCACATCATCACCGGCTTTATGACCGTATCGATCATTTACCATCTTGAAGTCATCCACGTCGAGGAAGACGACAGTCAGAGGTGTTCTGTATCGTACGGATCTCTCAAACTCCCTTTTGAGGATTTGTTCCATAACCCTGCGATTTAACAACCCTGTGAGTGAGTCTCTCGATGCTAAAAAATTGAGTCTTTCATGGGCCATAACATTCGACAGACAGATAGAGACAATAGTGGCAAGTTGTTTAAGGAGGCTTGTTTCCATATCAGGCAGGTATCTGGACTCTGAATGGTCGCCATGGTTAAGGCTGCCGATAATCTCGCCGTCAAGTGTTAGTGGAGCAATGGCAAGAGACCTGATATGATCTTTATACTGTGGGGGAAGCAATGTAGAGAAGGCGGTTAAATCATCATTAACGAGGATAGGCTCTGTCTTATTCTTGATAAGTTTCAGAAATACATCTCTGTCGATGATATTCGTGCGCTCTGTCAGGATTTCCGATGGCGCCGATTTTTGAATCATGTCAGTGAGATCACTCTTATCAATCATTGAAATCCATACATAGGGAATCTCTCTTTTATCCTGGATTTCCGTTAACAGTTTTTCTAAAAAATCCTTAAAATTGAGGATTGATAAAATGCTCGTTTCGATCTCGAAGAATTTTTGAGCAATATCTTGATTTATTTTCAGTGTTTCAATAATTTGTTTGATCTTATCCATGTGTACTCCGATTATGGAAAGGAAAAGATGATCTTCACTTTTAGCCTGGAATTCATTACACGGTTGAAATTACTCTATTTGATAAAAATAAACAACGGGATAAAAAAACATATTAAGCGCTACATCCCGTTTACAATCTAATGTCTCATGTGATACATTCAAAACCAATTCCATTGATATAAGGAGAAAAATCATCATATGAAAGTTTCTGCATCCAGTATCTGGTCATCCATCAAAGAGATCCGACAGAATTCACCGGTGGTTCACAATATCACCAATTATGTTGTCATGAACAACTCGGCCAACGCACTGCTGGCTATCGGAGCCTCGCCGGTTATGGCGCATGCAGAGGAGGAAGTGGAAGATATGGTAAACATTTCTGGCGCTCTGGTCATTAACATCGGGACACTGAGCCCCCAGTGGATACGAGCGATGCTCCGGGCTGTGTATCAGGCCAGAAAACAGAATATTCCGATTATTCTGGATCCCGTTGGGGCAGGAGCAACCACCTACCGCACAAACACGGCGCAGGAGTTAATTCAGGAAGTACCGCCGGCAATCATTCGGGGTAACGCCTCGGAAATAATGGCTATCCTGGATGACGATGCGAAAACAAAAGGGGTGGAAAGTATCGCCTCCTCCCATTCGGCAGTGGCCGCCGCCCGCCTGATAAACAAGACTTACGGAAGCGTTGTCTGTGTCAGCGGAGAAACGGACTATATCATTTATGGTGATGACGTAACGAAGGTCATGAACGGACACCCCATGATGACGAAAGTCACCGGTATGGGGTGTATTGCAACCGCTCTCTGCGGCGCCTTTGCTGCCGTCAACCACGCATACGCCGAGGCGGCGGCCCAGGCAATGGCGGTTATGGGTATTGCCGGAGAGATTGCCGCGGAAAATGTTCCGGGGCCGGGAAGTCTGCAAGTTCGTTTTCTCGACGCCCTTTACCGGCTGACAGAAGAAGATATCAATAATTACCTCAGGAGTGAGGGGTGATTGTGCGAGGAGTATACCTGGTTACCGACCGCACATTATGCGGCAACAAATCACTTGAAGATGTGGTGCTCCAGGCCCTGCGGGGCGGGGTTATGTGTGTACAATTGCGTGAGAAAGATGTATCAACCCGTTTTTTCGTAGAAGAGGCACGGAAAATAAAGGCGCTTACAGCCCAATTCCGGGCGCCTCTCATCATAAACGACCGCCTTGATGTGGCCCTTGCCGTAAAAGTCGATGGAGTTCATATCGGTCAGGAAGACATGCCTTATGCGGAAGCCAGGAATCTCATGGGACCTCAGGCAATTATCGGCCTCTCCGTGGAAACCTGGGATGATGTGGTGCAGGCCGAGGAACTCGATGTCGACTATCTCGGTGTCAGTCCCATTTTTGAGACGCCGACGAAAACCGACACAAAAGGGAGCTGGGGACTGGAGGGACTGGCCAGAATTAAGGCATATTCACGCCACCCGCTGGTAGCTATCGGCGGCCTCAACGCATCCAACGCTGCTGATGCGGTCATGGCGGGCGCCGACGGTATCGCTGTTGTATCCGCTATCTGCGCTGCTCCCGATCCTTTACATGCTTCACAGGAACTTCACGACATCATCCAGGCAGCTTTAAATAAGAGAGTGACCTAAAGGACCTTTACATGCCTCCCAAAAAGCTGATCATCTTCGACTACTCGGGAACCCTTAGCCTTGAGGCCACGCTATTCGCCGAACCTGATTACTTAATGAAACAACTATCAGAGAGCGGATTGATGGGACTGGGGATCGTAAGCCCCGAAATATTCTGGGAACAGATTGTCAATACCACCTGGCTGGAAGGGAGTACGACGTCCGCAGGCTATAAAAAGGTCATAGAAGACAGGATCAGTGCCATTTGTTATCAAAAGATGTCCACCATACCATGTGTTACAATTTCTGATGCGGCTTCCCTGTTTGTAGACAGTTACCTCAGCCACTCCCGTATTGATCACCGCTGGCGGCCCACCCTGAGTAAATTGACCAGACATCCTTCCATCAGAGTAATCATTGCTACCGACCATTACGCCGAAGCAACCGGTTATATTATACGATTTCTTAACGAATTCCAGATTCAGGCAATGGCTGCAAAAGACGCCTTTGCCAATCCGCGCTGTATACCCGTTGTCGTGGCCTGCTCTGCAGACCTCGGAGTTCACAAAGCCGATCCCCGGTTCTGGGAAAGCCTTAAAACCGGCTTGAATATGAATGAAATCATAAATGTTTTACTTATCGATGATTTTGGATATAACGAGCAGAGGGGGGACAGCTACGGTACTAAGGAAAAAGTGGAACAGAGGAAACGCGATACCGCAAGGTTGTTACAGGAGGTGTTTTCATCTGAAGTTCAAACCATACCATTCATGATAGAAGGTAATGAGAGAGAAAAGGCTTTTGGCGATCTCATAACGCAAACATCCGTAATAATTGACCGTTATCTTGCCGACGCAAATGACGGATAACAATAATAAAGGAAGGAGATTATCAGGCTAAATGGCAACTGAAACAACGAAAGTCATCTACTCCATGATCGGGGTGAGCAGGTATTACGACAAAAAACCGGTACTGAAGGATAT
Source organism: Deltaproteobacteria bacterium (assembly GCA_026388545.1). NCBI lineage: Bacteria > Pseudomonadati > Myxococcota > Myxococcia > Deltaproteobacteria bacterium. The sequence goes on along the minus strand of JAPLJS010000077.1, from coordinate 7,272 downwards.
TTGCCTGTCCTATTTCTACGGTGCGAAGATAGGTGTTCTGGGTCTTAACGGCTCCGGAAAGAGTTCTCTCCTGCGCATTCTGGCAGCAGTTGATCAGGACTTCAACGGCAATACGATACTTTCCCCGGGTTATACAGTCGGGTTTCTCGAACAGGAGCCACGACTGGACGAAGCGAAAAAAGTGCGGGAAATTGTGGAGGAGGGAGCGCAGGAAACGGTTGCACTGCTCAATGAATTCAACCGTATCACAGAACGATTCAGCGAACCGATGTCGGATGATGAGATGAACAAGCTCATCGAACGTCAGGGGGAGGTTCAGGAGAAGCTTGACGTCCTCGACGCCTGGGATCTGGATGCGCGGCTGGAAATGGCGATGGACGCCCTGCGCTGCCCGCCCGGAGACACTCCGGTGAATGTCCTTTCCGGCGGGGAGAGGCGGCGCGTGGCACTCTGCAGGCTTCTGCTTCAGAAGCCGGACATACTCCTTCTGGATGAACCGACCAACCATCTTGACGCCGAAACGGTCGCCTGGCTGGAGCACCACCTGCAGCGTTATCCCGGCACCATCATTGCCGTGACCCATGACCGGTATTTTCTCGACAATGTGGCGGGATGGATACTGGAGCTGGACCGGGCCCAGGGTATTCCCTGGCAAGGCAACTATTCGTCATGGCTGGAACAGAAGCAGAAACGCCTTCAAGTAGAGGAAAAAAGAGAGACCGAGCGGCAGCGGACCCTGCAGCGTGAACTGGAATGGATAAGAATGTCGCCGAAGGGAAGGCATGCGAAATCAAAAGCACGTATCAATTCCTATGATGCGCTTCTGAAACAGGAGGGCGAAAAGACAGCCAGGGACCTGCAAATATATATCCCCCCGGGACCGCGACTGGGTAAGGTGGTCATTGAGGCCGAAAAAGTGAGCAAGGCTTACGGCGACCGGCTCCTGGTAGATGGGATGTCCTTCTCTCTGCCGCCGGGCGGTATTGTGGGAATAATCGGCCCAAACGGTGCAGGGAAAACCACTCTGTTCCGAATGATTACGGGCCAGGAAACGCCCGACTCCGGTACGATCAGGATAGGTGAAACGGTCAAGCTGGCCTACATGGATCAGAGCAGGGACGTTCTCGATCCCGATAAGTCCATCTGGGAGGTAATCTCTGAAGGTTACGACACAATCCAGCTCGGGAATATCGAAGTCAACTCCCGTGCCTATGTAGCACGGTTCAATTTTTCCGGGACCGACCAGCAGAAAAAGGTCGGCACACTTTCCGGAGGCGAGCGAAATCGAGTCCATCTGGCGCGGATGCTGAAGGAGGGGGCCAATGTGCTCCTCCTCGACGAACCGACCAATGACCTCGACGTGAATACCCTGCGCGCCCTGGAGGAAGCGCTGGAGAACTTTGCCGGTTGTGCCGTGGTGATCAGCCATGACCGCTGGTTCCTCGACCGTATCGCCACCCACATTCTTGCCTTCGAGGGTGACAGCAAAACAGTCTGGTTTGATGGAAACTACTCCGAGTATGAAGCGGACAGAAAATCCCGCCTCGGCGCCGCGGCCGATCAGCCACACCGGATAAAATACCGGCAGTTGACGAGGATGTAGACGTGGACAGCAGAACAGTAAGTAAGCGCTTTGACCGTATCGCCTGGATTTACGATTTCATGGAATCCCCAATGGAGATGATCTCGGTTTCTGCGTGGAGAAGAGAGCTGCTGTCAAACGTCAGGGGAAAGGTTTTGGAGGTGGGCGTGGGAACGGGGAAGAACCTGCCCTATTATCCGGAGGGGATCGAACTTACAGGCATGGACATCAGCCTCAAGATGCTGGAGAGGGCGAAACAAAGAGCCGATACTTTAAAAATTAAAGCCGAGCTGCTCTTAATGGACATCGAAAAGATGACCTTTCCTGATCGATACTTCGACACTATCGTTTCAACATTCGTTTTTTGTTCCGTACCCGATCCTATTCAAGGACTGCGGGAAGTGAAAAGAGTCCTCAAAGATGACGGCGTAGCTCTTTTTCTGGAACATGTAAGAAGCGAAAACTGGTTCCTCGGCAAAATGATGGACATTTTCAACCCCATGGTACGATCACTCATCGGCCCGAACATCAATCGCAGGACGGTGGAAAACATCCGGAAGGCCGGACTGAACATCATTTCTGTGGAAAATATGGGGAGATCGAAGATTATGAAGAAGATAAAAGCGACACGCCCCGTTGATGAAAAGTGAAAAAAGGATTCCGTTTATTTCAATTTCAACCAGGTAAATCTATGAATGTATTAGTAGTCGTCGCACATCCGAATGTACAGAGTTTCAATCGGGCCATTGCTGAAACCGCTGTACTAACGTTGCAAAGAAACGGGCATAACGTCCGGTTTCACGACCTCTATGAGGAAAGATTTGATCCCGTCCTCCCGGATGTGGAAATCCCTAAGGATGCTTTCCTGCAACCTGCCATTGAAAGGCATTGTTCGGAAGCAGCTTCTGCGGAGGGATTTGTGATCGTTCATCCGAACTGGTGGGGACAACCACCCGCAATCCTCAAAGGATGGATTGACAGGGTGTTCCGGCCCGGAGTGGCCTATGAATTTCAAGAAGGCGACAGTGGCGAAGGGGTTCCCAGCGGGCTGCTGAGGGCCAATGCTGCCATTGTATTCAATACGTCGAATACATCAAAGGAAAGGGAAATGGAGGCATTTGGTGATCCCCTTGAAATTCTATGGAAAAACTGTATATTCGATCTTTGCGGAGTGAAGAATTTCTATCGAAAAATGTTTGGGATTATCGTCACGAGCACACCGGTGGAGCGCAGAGAGTGGCTCAAAGAAGTGGAAAAGACGATCAATCACTATTTCCCTGCGATTCTATCATCAAAACAGAAGTAATGATAGTTGGCTCATAAAGGTATTGGACTTTTCAAACATTTCGGTTCCCATTTAATACATCGACAGCGAGCAGCACTATGAATACACATCAAAGATATGCCTCATTACCGGAAAAATTGGCCGACGGCCTTTGGCTTCTGGGGAATTCCTATTTTAATCTCTATCTGGCACGGGGGGATAAGGCCTCCGCCTTTATGGAGATGGGGGTCTCCGCTATGGCTGATGAAGTTGCCGACCAGCTCGGAAAAATGGGGGTAACTCCTGATTATCTCATAGTGATGCACCCCCACGGGGATCATTTGAATGGTCTTCCGATCCTGCGGGAGTACTTCCCCTCTGCCCGGGTGATTGCCGGTGAGGGAGCCCCGGAATTTCTCGTCCATCCCAAGACGGCGGCCGGCCTTATTTCGGATGATCGCTATTTTTCAGAGTTTCTCGCCCGGAAGGGTCTTGGCAGCACTCGCCCGCCGCTCCGGGAAGCTCCTTCATTGGAAGGAGCGGTCATTGTGCAGGATAATGAAGAATTGGACCTGGGCGGTCTTACCCTCAAGTTTCTTGATGTAGAGGGGCATGCCCTGGGGAATCTTGCCGTTTACATCCCTGAGATCAGGACCCTGATGCCCTCGGACAGCCTTGGATTTCGTATTCCCGCTCTTGGCTTTTTCCCCATTTTTTTTACGGGTTACGATGCTTACATGGCAACCCTGGACCGCTTGGAGGCTCTCGATCCTGAGATCCTTGGTCTTCCCCATCAGGGCCCTCTTTTTGGCGAGGAGATCCGGGAAGCATTCATGACGGCCCGTCAAAACGCAAAAAGTCTGTGGGAAACAATACGGAACGATCTGAGGTCTGAAGAAGAGATCATTGCAGAAATTTATAGAGATTATTACCGGGACGAGCTCACCCTCTACACGCCTGAGAACATAATCACCTGCTGTAAACTGCTTATTCGCCGGAGCAGGGCATGAAACGGGAAATGAGCAATCGTGAGTTTTTGAAAATTTGCTCGCAAACCTCTAAATTTTTGTGCCGATCCAAAAACCTTCTTCAATAGCCTCTTTTATCATGCGGGGCTTAACACAATCTCCGATGGAATAGACCTCCGGAATTCTTTCCTGGATCTTTTCATTGAACGGGTTGTTCGCCGTATAGCCCACAGCAAGCACGACGAAATCTCCTTTGATAAAGGTGGCGACTCCTTTCTGGTTTACCGTTACACCCTGTTGCGTTATCTCTTGTACGGTTGCGTTCGTTTCCATTTTGATTCCTGCTTTTTTCAACCGTGTGAGAAAGAAAGGCCTGTACGTGGGAGATACATTATCCGCCATTCGGTTCAACATCTCTAAGACGGTTATATGGGTTACATCTTGTGCGTGCTCGAAGAGAAATTCCGCCGTCTCGCAGCCCACCATGCCGCCTCCGATAACCAGAACATTGCCGCTTACGGTCTTGCGGCCGGTCAACACGTCTTCCGCCAGGACGACATTTCGACCATCAACACCAGGGATAGGCGGAATAAGTGATGTAGCGCCGGTTGCCGATATCAGGACATCCGGCTTCCCTTCCTCTATTGTCTTCGGTCGCACGTCACTCTGCAGCCTGATTTCCACACCGGCCTTTTCCGTCCGGATCGCCAGGCTCTTTGCCAGAGACTTAATTTCATCTTTGTAAGGTGGCAGAGAGGCGATGAGAAGTTTTCCCCCTAACTCATTTCCCCTGTCATAAAGGGTAACTTTGTGGCCTCTTACCGCCGCTGTTATCGCCGCCTCCATTCCGCCCGGACCGCCGCCGATAACGAATACCTTTTTTGACCTTTCAGCAAGCTTGATAACAGATTCCACCTCTTTTCCCGCACGAGGATTGACCGTGCATGATGTTGATACCGGTTTTCCCCAATCTTTGTATGAGGTGAGGATCTCCGTGAGGCAGTTGGAACATGCTATGCAGGGAACAATCTCATCACTTTTTCCTTCTTTTGCCTTATTGGGAAGTTCGGGATCGGCTAACAGCGCCCTGGCCATACCGACCAGATCAGCCTTCCCTTCGGCCAATATCGCTTCGGCAACAAGAGGGTCATTTATTCGATTGGCTGCAATGACAGGGATGCCGACCCAGCCTTTCACCTTCTCTGCAAGATGCGCGAAGGCGCCTTTCGGAAGTGATGCCTGGACGGTGGGCACAGGCGCCTCATGCCAGCCGGTGTAGATGTTAATCATCTGGATATCTGCCTTTTCAAGGATTCGCACCACTTCCCTGGAATCCTCTATGGTGTGACCTCCCTCCATTTGCTCTTCGACATTGAGACGGCAACCGATAGGAAAGTCTTTCCCTACTTCTCTCCTCATGCTTTCTATAACTTCGAGAATAATCCTCATCCTGTTTTCCAGGCTGCCGCCGTATTCATCTTCACGTTTATTGCTGATGGGAGACAGGAAGCGATTCAGCAGATAGCCTCCGCCTACAAGCACCTCGACAGCGTCAAAGCCGCCCTGTCGGGCTCTGCGGGCCGCCTGTCCGTATTCCTTTACAATACGGTGAATTTCTTCAACAGTAAGCGGTCTCGGCGTGCAGCGCATCATCTGGTTTAATACCGGCGATGGACCCACCACTTCAGGAACCCCATCATTCAGTATCACATGATAAGAGGTGATGAGCTGTGCGGCAATCTTCGCCCCGTAAGCGTGAATTGTGTTTGTTAATCTGCGTACGTCCGGAATAAAGCGGTCATCGTATAAGCCTGGTTCCATAGGCGATCCTGCGATAACCGGGGAAAAGGGAACAATAATCAGCCCGACCCCTCCTTTTGCCCTTGCCGCGTAAAAGGCAATGAAGCGGTTGCCGACTGTCTCATCGTTTTCGCAGAACCCTGTCGTCAACGGCAACATTACAATCCTGTTTCTGATTTCCATTGTGCCTACATCGATGGGGGTAAATAGATAGTTAAACTGATGCATTATCAATTCTCCTTATGTAACCGGCCATATGATCCTGCTATTGCTTGAGTTTTCTGGCATGCAGCCAGGAAATCAGGATAAAGTATGCGACGATTGCAATGGTCGCCAGCGGGGAAAACCACTCGGGGACATGGATACCGAAACCATGGGCGATCATGGCACAGCCCAGGACTAAAACGGAATACATGGCCCCGTTCTTAAGATAGATGTATTTCTTGATTTTGTCCACGTTATACACGGTAAGTTGTCGGACAACAATGGCGCCGATGCCGTTTCCCAGAAGAATCAATGGCACCGACAGGGTAAAAGCAAAGGCCCCTACGACACCATCGATGGAAAAGGTAGCGTCAATTACTTCCAGATAAATTATCTTTGAGACATCAGACAGATGATTCTCGCCGCTTAAGAGTCGCTCTTCCTGGTGCTCGGCATGACGTTTGAATCCATGCGTGATGAAGAAGGCGGTCGATCCGACAACGGCTCCGAATGCAAGCATCGGGTCTTTTTCCAGAGCAAACCAGACGATGATCATCAGGAGAATCGAGACAACAGCATAAAACCAGGCCCCCTGACGGGAAAAAAAACTTTCTCCGGGTAATCCGAATTTTTTTGGTTCAAGAAACAGCCAGTGAAAGAAGAGAAAAATGAAGAACACCCCGCCGCCGATAAGAAGGACAGGCGAGCTTTGCTGAATAGCGCGAAGAGCCGTTTGATCGCCCGTCAATGTGGCCGTGAAGGCCTGCAATGGCCCCAATCCCGGTGCTATAACCCAGACGATCAGCCAGGGTAGAAGACCGCGGACGCCAAAAACAGCGAGGCCTATTCCCCAGGTCAGAAACCACCGCCTGGCTCGCGGGTTCATGGTAGTCAGCACTTCCGCATTAATGATGGCGTTGTCAATGCTGGTAATGGACTCGAAAAGAGCGAGTCCTGCTATGGTCAGGATGGCAGAAGTGATGTCCATGTTTTCCCTTCACTACTGGATTGGAAATGATTGTACAGAAACAATATTGGGAAGAACTTCACTGTGTCAAGGTAAAAAACTGAAAAGTTTGGAGACCGCATGAAAACCGATTCTCATAATGAAGGCAAAGATGTGTAAAGCTTTTTCTTGCCACTGAGCCATCACGAAATTTTTCGCAGCCATATACCATTGACACGTACCAGTCGCCTACGTATAATCACAAAAGGGGACCTCTGCAAAACTGTATAAAACCAGCAATTATGTCATTCCGGCGAAAGCCGGAATCCAGTATTATCAAGTATTTCCTAGATTCCGGGTCAAGCCCGGAATGAGTGCGCCTGGGAGCAGGCGCGATTGGGGAGGTGAAAGTCTTCTCCTGGGAGAATGCCCACTCCCGGTAGCCGAAGGTAACTGCGTCGCTGTGAGGCGGGGTGGAGAGCAACCGGAGGCGAACATGCAGTCCGTA